>NZ_WQNP01000146.1:667-33227 GCF_018783905.1 Ruminococcus sp. MCC718 | reverse complement strand
GAATTAACGCCTGTGGAGATAGTAGGTTGCGAGGTCTGCGAAGCAGGAAGCCCATTGGCTTTAGACAATGGGTAGTTCACGACTCTAAAACTGCAATAGAATACATTGACGTCATCAGAAAGATAACATGTGATATACAGAAGTCCGTAGTAGATTGTTCAAAATTAGGTTTTTTTCATATTTTTGCGAATATTAAGGATGAAAAGCAATTGAGAATATATATACCGGATGCAGTGAATGAGATTCATCAATATGATATTAAGAAAAATGGAGAACTGATTGATACGCTGGAATGCTATCTGAATCATAAACAAAGTATTCGGAAAGCATCAGAGCTGATGGGTGTACATTCCCGGACAGTTTCGTATCGTTTGCAAAAAATAGTAAAACTAACGGGACTGGACTTTGATAACATAGCTGAGATGTTAGCTGTCCGAAATGGAATTATTATATTAAAAATATTAGAATTGTTATAAAAAACGAATCACACGGTTAGTGTGGTTCGTTTTTTTCCTTTGGAAAAATCCATATAATGGAACACTTCTTGCAAAAATCATGTGCAATATTTGCGACTTTTGTGCATTATAAAAAATTAAAAGAACTATATACTATAAGCTAGACATGAAAAAAGCAGAAAGGAATATTTTTTTGATATGAACTAGTACCTTTAAGGGCTGAGTTTTGTAAAAGGTGGGGTTATGGAACAGGAAAAACCAATAGATTGCACAGATAAAGACTTTGGCAGGTTTTATGTAGTATTAAAATTAAATCTAAAGACAAATAGTTATGTTGCAAATGATCCTGAACGGGGAATGTGGCTCATTCTCCCAACCGCTGCTCCATTGTTTTCTGGAAGCGGCAATGCAGAAGGAATGGATAAAAAAGGCAGATAGCTGAGAAATAGGAAAATATATTTTGAGGAGGAATTTGTGTGAAGAGAAAAAAGATATGGCTAAGATGGATAGCCTGGATACTTTTATTGGTTTTGTGTATGAATAGTGCAGGAACGACAGCTTTGGCAGTTTCTGCAAATGAGGAGAGTATTCTGAATATAAATGGTTCTCTGGAGAAAGAAATGCTTTCAGAAGAATTTATCTCAGAGGAGGAAAGCACATCATCGGCGGAAGAAACTCCGAAAGAAGAACTTACGCCGCCGTCGGAAGAAACTCCGGGAGAGGAACTTACTCCCCCATCAGAAGAAACTCCGGGAGAAGAAATTACGCCACCGTCAGAAGAGACTCCGGGAGAGGAACTTACGCCACCGTCAGAAGAGACTCCGGGAGAAGAACTTACGCCGCCGTCAGAAGAGACCCCGGGAGAAGAAATCACTTCACCGTCAGAAGAGACTCCGGGAGAGAAAATCACTCCGCCATTAGAAGAGATTCCAGAGGAAGAAATTACTTCATCCCCGGGAGAGCTTTCAGAAGAAGAAAAAGCCTTCGAGGAGCAGATTGCACAAGAGGAATCACCGAAACTTCAGGAGATTTCCGAAGGATTTGATATTGATTTCTATGTTATTATCGATGGAAATAAGGTAAAGCTTCAGCATAATGACATTACTGGCATTGCAACATGGAAAGACGGAAGAACTACCTATTATGGTGTTTCCATGGAGGACCTGCTCCTGATATATGAAGAATTTGGATTTGTGAAAAATGGTGAGAATCAGAATCCGGATGCAAATAATAAGTTTGTATCTGCATACCGGGGAAAAAGCGGGATAGAATACGGAAAAGTTTATACAGACACAGAATCCGGAAAGACATATGTTTCTTACAATTATGGACAGAATAAACAAGGGGAAGCGATAGATGTTTACTACCTTCCAAATGGAAAAGGCGTTGCATTAAATTTAAAAGATTCTGTAAAAAAGGACAACTCGTTTTATTCCGTAGAGGTAAAGGGAGAAGGGCAGGATCGGATTCGTTATGCATTAACAGGAACTGTAGTGGAAGAAGCTGTGGCTGATTTTAATCCCCAATTGTCGGACCAGACAGACCAGATCGAATGGACCTGTATGGGAACAGATGATAAGGTGATAGATGGTATACGGGAATCAGGGAACCAGACGAGGTTCACAATCGGAAAGATCACACAGTCTTATGTGATCCAGAGAGCGGATCAGACAGCCTTTGACATTCAGTTTTATATATATGCAGACAATGAGGTTCGAAAGCTGCCGGCTGATTCTCTGAAAAAGGTGTATAAATGGAACCGTCAGGGCAGATGCTATTTATCTGTCAGTGATCTTGCTGAGATTTATAGAGAGTTCGGCTTGAATGCAGAGGAAACACAGTCCGGAAATTATTTTCCATATACAGTCCGTGGTGAGAAGACATTAGCACAGGCGACAGTGGTAACTTATAAAGGACAGCAATATGTATCTTATAACCTGGACAAGCAGGAAGCAACTGTACCAACAGACGTTTATTATATGCCAAAAGGAGCATCTGATGGCGAAAAAATTCCGGATAATTATTCAGACCAGATGAAGCAGAATAAGAACAGTTTCTATTCGGTTACAGTGATCAATCCGGATGGAAATCGAACTGTGAGTTACTATAAGAAAGATTCTGCGGTCACAATTTCCGTTGATCCAGGAGATACGAAGGAAAGCGACTGGCTTTGTGCCAGTGAGGATGAAAATGAAACAATTTTTCCGGTGAAACAGGGCGATAAACTAACCTTTTCTATTGGGAAGATAGAGCAACCATATACGGTTGCATGCAGCACTTTTGCACCAGCAACCTTGAACATTAAATTCTATACTTTTGTAAATAATGAGAGATATAATGTTCTAAACGAAGAAATTCCTGTTATAAAAGATACTACAACAAAGCCGGGAACAGTTTATTATTATATTTCTAATGATGAGTTAAAAAAGCATTTTGAAAAATTTCATTACGATGGTTCTATTCAAAATGGAGCAAAAGAGCGTTTTTATTATTCCAAGAGAGATTACGATACAATCCATAATGCAGGGAAATACACGATAGAAGGTCATGAATGTATTTATATAGGAAAGTCCGGAGAGCCGATGGATGTGTATTACCTGCCAGACGGACAGAATATTGCCACAATGAGTGCAAAGACCTTACTCGAACACGACGATGATAGATATAACGGTTTTTACAGTGTGACAGTACAGGATGACGATGGACAGGTTTACAGCCAAACAGCTTTGCGTGATCTTCCGGCAATTGATTTTGTTGCAAGAAAGTCAACACTTACAAGAACAGTTAGTACAAAGCCGCGTGTAGAAGAACAAACGCAGGATATAAACTGGGAATGCAGAGAGGAAGATGGTACTCTTTCAGCAGTTACATGGAGTAAAAATGAAGAAGAGCATACCATGAGCTTTACTATTAAGCCAGATGATGCAGTACGTCCATATGTGATTGTTCCTGATAATACAGAAAAACCGGCAGCAACAAAAGAAGCAAATATCAGTTTTTATGTATTTATCGATGGACATTATAAGCTGATAAAGAACCTCAATGCTGAGCAGCATTACATAATCAAAGCAAACAGTGGCCGAGCCAGTCGTTATTATTTGCGAGCTAAACCAGATGATACGATTTCTAAAATTTACAGTGAGTTTGGTTTCACTCCGAGCAAGCTGGAGCCCGGTGCAGATCAGAAAGAGAAGATTCTGTTTGGTTATGCGACAGACAGCCGTGTGTTTGTACAGCACCCTTATAAGGACAACGATGGTACATGGTATATTCCTGTCCTGAAAAACGGGAAAGATGTATCTGTCTATTATTTCTCACAGCCAAACCCACTGAATCCAGACAGAATCGAAAATTATTTTGATCGTTTGACAGGACTTTCTTCTCAGGTTGGGCTGGCAGGAAGACATTTCAGTGTAGAGGGAAGTTTTCATCTGATTGAAGTGTTGGATCCACTGAACCTGACCAAAAGAGAGGCGATTAAGAGACAGTATGTAGGCCATGGGGAAGCATATACTGTGGAAGTACCAAAGAGGGCAAGTTTAGAAGGTGAGTATTATGGCAAGGAGATTGTCTGGAGTTGTACATCTAATGACAGGGACGAAAATGAGGTTCTTCCGGAACCGTCCGGAGATGATAAGGTAAAATTTGAAATTCCGAATGTTAACTCATCTTATGAGGTGATCGCAGACAAACCGCTGGAGTCTGGGGCAGTCAGGGTTATCTATAATACAACTCGTTATATGAAGAAACTTCCTAAGGAAGCTAAGTTGACCCCTCAGGTTGAGAATAAGACAAGACATACAGATGATTATGAGAATGAAATAGAAGCTGGAAAACATAACGTTAAGTCACCATATCCTCTGGTTTATGATCATGAAGATAATGACAGCAAAGAGTTGGAACAGTATGAATTCGATCATTGGGATTACAGAAACAAAGACGGAAAGTGGCAGGAATGCGGTGCAGGGGATTCTATTTCTGATCTTATAAATAATAATGCAAGACAGCCAATCACCCTCTATGCAGCGTGGCGTAAGGTGAGTAACCAAAATCGAAAACAGGTACAGTTTTATATCTGTAAGTCAGCGATGCCGGAAGATGGTTCGGTAGCATTACCAACCACGAATGTAGACGATTATACAAGTGCGGTTGCCGTGGCAAACTGTAATGTGAAGGCAAGTATATTGCATGATGTTCCAGTTCTTGGAAATAAGAATCCATCTACGTGGGAACAGTATGCGGATGGAAATAAGAGAGTGCAAGAACTTTTGCAGGGAACTAAACCAGATGAGGGATATATTGGAAATGGAGACTATATCTACAAGATAGATAGAATTCCTTCCGATGAAGAGGTATTCCAGACAATTCGTGAAAGCGGACGTATGATTCGTATCGGAGACAGGGAGATTCCGCCATCGAAATTAGATACCGAATTCTTCACCATTTATTGGTATTCTTTCAAAAGTGAAATGTCCGATGGGTGGCATATTGACGGACGTATTGTAGCAAAAAATGGTTACCTGACAGTAAAGAAAGATTTTGTCGGAATGCCGGAAGCAATAGAGAAAGTCAAGAAAGATTATTATATCCAGGTAGATATGGATGAAAAGCTTTTAGATGGAAAACCTCAGCCACCTGCATTTCATGAGCATATGAAACTTGTGCTTCCTTCAGAAGATAGCCAGAAACCGGATGCAGAAGCTCCGCAAGCGGAGGATGCTCCAATAGAAGTTGTAGGTACATGGACAGATGATACACATACAAGCTGTACGTGGATCGTTAAGGCGGACTCATTCTGGAAATACACATTAAAAGAGTACAACTATAAGCCAAAAGATTCGAATGTGAAATTTTCAGGTTGGTACAATGTTCACAATTCTCATGAACAAGGAGATAATGTAAATTCATGGGAAGCATATCCAGAAAGTGGAATTCAATTCACAGGACGTGGAATTGGACGCGGTGGTGAGACTCTTACTATTGAATTGGAGAACCGTTATCAGAAAGAGGGAATACTCACACTGAACAAATTTGATGAGTCTACCGGACGGGGAATGGAGAAAATCAATTTTGCTGTCAGTAAGAACGGTGTTGAGGAGGAAACGGTAACAACTGATAAATACGGAATCGCACAACTTCACATTCCGTTACAAGATGAAAACAAACAGAACAGAACAGCAACTGAGACGTATTTGTTGCGAGAGACAAACTTACCGACGGGATATGTAGACACAGGAGATATACAGATCACAGTTGAGATTGCCAATGGAGCATTCAAAATCACTGATGCAAAACTGGTGGATAGGGAGGCTAACGAAAATCAGGAGGCTGTTAAGGCACCAGTTGATGGTAAGATAGACGGAAAATCTGTTCTGCTTCAGCGAGGAGATACCAGCCTTAATATCCGAAATTTTGCTAAAACAGGCACTCTGCATATCAAAAAGACATGGGAAAATCCAAATGATGCACTGACGGAAAAACAGGTGAAAATCAGATTGTATCAGAATGGAATTTCTACAGGACAGGAATTCTTGCTGAATGAAGAGAACGGATGGGAACACACAGTCGACAATGTTCCACTATTCCAGGACAGAAATCCGGTGGAATATAAGGTGGAAGAAATCGAGATAGGAAAGACACATTATTCTTCGGACTACGGGGATGGTTTCCTATATTATGAAGTTATTTATCCAGAGATTCAGTATTTCGATTCAAATGGACAACAAATATTCCCGAAGGATGAGAATGAGTTCAAGGATGTTTCCAAGATGGAACTGGAAGTGCAGAATCTGCATTTCAATCTTGCTGAACGAAGTTTCTTAAAGACGGATGATCTTCCAAGAAACCGACTTGCTGGTGCAGGTTTTCTGTTCTACAAAGTACCGTATGATGATGTTACGAAAGAATATGCGGATGATACAGGATATACAGTAGATTATGACAATACACAGAGCAAGGACGATATCGTTCTGAAAAAGGATGGAAAAACGTGTACGACGTATCGTTCCTTAGAAACAGATGAAAATGGAATGCTTCAATTACCGGAGGACTTTGAGAACGGACGATACTGGATGGTAGAATCTGTTACTCCAAACAAAAAGGACAAAGCAGATAAAACCAAAACACAGTATCAGGATAATTTTAATTTATATATGGTCGATGTAGAATCCGATATTTTATTCCTATATGAGAAATCACCGATGACAAATACCTGGAGAGCTGTTTCGGACAGACATATCGTCAATCATCCGCAAAAAGGCGGGGTGACGGTTGAGATTACAAAGGAAGTCACTGGTCCACTTGGAAACCGCAAGAAGCCATTTGATATGGAAATTCTCTATTGGGAAGATGGTCAAAAGCTGCGTAGCAAGACAATTAGAACTTCTTTGAAACATGGAGATAAAGTTACATTAAAAAATGTAGATATATCTTCGGATATCATAATAACAGAAACTGTTGATACATCAAAATACGCTGTTTCGATTTCTAAAAAAGAAGAGAATGATAAGTATTCAAATCCAGTGCAGGCAACATCGAATGGAAATACAGCTGTCATGAAACAGCGGATTGAGGCTGCACGAGGAGACGTGATTGAGTTAAAAATCACAAACAAAAACACACAATCAATACCGGAAACAGGGGTTCGTCTGAGAACAAGCAGGCATGTATGGTTACTATTCGCCATAAGTATTATCATGGTTCTGTTTTTCAGGAGAAGACGGGAAATAAGATAGATACTGCTATGGAACAAAAGTTGCAAAAACACATCTGCCTTTTTACATGTTTGTTGCATTGGAATAAAAAAATAAACCACTATAATAAGGGATATAAACTAATGCCTTGGATGTCCGAGTTAAGCTAGAACAAATAAATCCCTTAGAAGGGTTACGGACATCCTTTTTTATGGAAGGATAGGATGAAGAACGAAACTGAACTGTCAAATAAAAACAACAATATAGTACAGGAAACATCTGTAGCACAGGATATTGTTCAGTTGTTATTGAAGATTGCATTTATTGTCTTAGCAGTATTTCTTATTTTTACATTTCTCTATGGAATCGTAAGAATAAATGATGTCTCCATGAAACCGGCAATCAAAGACGGTGATCTGGTCATGTATTACCGATTGGATAAAAGGTTTATCTCCGGTGACGTTGCGGTGTTTGAAGACGACGGCAGAACCACGACCGGACGTGTTGTGGCGGTAGCAGGAGACACCGTTGACATTACGAAAAACGGACTGAAGATAAATGGTGCAGAACAGATATCTCAGGACATTTACTTTGATACCACCCAGTTTAAAGATGGAGTGGATTTCCCGGTCACAGTCGGGAATGGCCAGGTATTTATACTTGGAGATAACAGACCACAGGCATCGGACAGCCGAATCTATGGCTGCATTGATATAAAAGATGTCAAAGGAAAAGTCATTGCGATTATTCGGAGCAGGGGAATTTAATTACTGGATCCGTTAATCAAATAAAAAACAAACTAATTTACAAGGGAGGAATTATAATGAGCATGAAAAAATTCACTAAGAAAATGCTCGCTATTGTCGCAGCAGGTGCTATGACAATGGGACTGGCAATGCCGGCATTTGCAGCAGGCGCAGACACAACAAATAATGCAACGGAAGCCTATATCAGCAAGACCTACAACACAGAAGTTAAGAAACCGATGAAGTTTAACTTTACTGCTACACAGGTTAAGACAGGGGATTACATAGTAACAGACGATGTTAAATGTACAATTCCAAGCATTGAATTTAAAGAAACAGACTTAAGTAGTAATGCAGGAACCTATAAAAAACTTAGCGATAAGATTACTTTTAAAGAGTTCCCACAGGCAGGAAAGTATGAATATACTGTAAACGAGAGTGCAACGACTGAACCAGCTATTGCAAATAGCGGACATCAGAAGTTAATCATGTCCCAGGCTGAGTATAAAATGGATGTTTATGTTGTTGAAAAGGCTGGAACCTTAGCAATTGATAAGATTATTGTAAATAAAACAAAAGATGATAATAATGGCCCTGCGACAGGTAAAGTAGACATCGGTGGTGATGTAAATGGAAACGGATTTAACTTTGTTAACACTTATGTACAGGAAGCTGGTACAGGAACAGATCCTTCAAATCCAGGAACAGATCCAGATGATGACTATACAAAATATGGTTCCTTAAATGTATCTAAGACGATTGATGCACAGGCTGGTACTGTAGATTCAGATGCCGAATTTACTTTTACAGCAAAATTTGAATTCCCAAAAGGAACTGATGCAGAAACACTTAAAGCAAAAGCAGGTGATGCTGCATTAACACTTGACGAAAACAATCAGCATACATTTACTCTGAAACATGGTCAGAAGATGAAATATACAGGTCTTCCGGTTGGAACAAAGATTACTGTAACTGAAACAGGAGTGGCAAACTACAAGGGAAGTGTTAGCGTTGTACTCAATGGTGGTACTGCAACAACTGATACAGCAGCAAAATATCATGCTGATTTCGAAGCAGTAAAGGATGGCAAGCTCGGACAGCAGAAAAATACAGTTGATGTAACAAATACATACAACTATGTACCAACAACCGGTATTATCATGAACACTCTTCCATACGTTCTGATGGTTGCTCTTTGTGCTGTAGCACTGTTTGGATTCGTTGCTTTCAAACGCAAAAAAGTACAGAAATAATTTCATAAAATCATAAAAGTAACAGTAAAGGGAATGCGTGCGGCGATACTCCGTCGCATTCCCTTTTGCAATAAGAAAGGAAACTTCAGGAATATTTCATATGAAAAAAGCAGCAAAGTTTTTAGTCAAAATAGTCGATCATATGGTGAATTTTATAGCGTTATTGCTGATTCTTATGGTAATGTTCCTGTCATGCTATATGTTATGGGATTCCAATCAGGTATATCAGGCGGCTGATGCGAAGAACTACGAAGCCTATATTCCAACAGAAAAACATACGAAATCTTTTGAAGAATTGCAGAAAATCAATCCGGATATTATTGGCTGGATTCGAATAAATGAAACAAACGTTAATTATCCGCTGCTTCAGGCAGAAGATGATGATACCTATATGAATACGGATGCCGAAGGCAAATATTCTTTAAGTGGTTCCATATTTTTACACTGTGCAAACAAACCGGATTTTTCCGATTTTAATAATATGATATATGGACACCATATGGAAAAACACATGATGTTTGGAGATGTGGGGCTATTCGCAGATAAGGAGTATTTTGACGAACATCCATACGGAAATCTTTTTTTTGATGGAAAAGATCATGGAATTGAATTTTATGCATTGATCCAGGCAGATGCTTATAATGAACGGCTGTTCAGTGTCAGTTCAGAGGAACCGGAAGCAAAACAGGCGTATCTGCAGGAAATATCAGACAATGCTTTACATAAAAGAAACTTTGAACTTACGGAAAATGAGCATTTGGTTCTTCTGATAACATGTACCTCAGACATGACAAATGGAAGAAATATATTAGTAGGAAGGCTTACGGATCAGGTCTATCCTGAGAAAGAGAAAGCCAAGAATCTGGGAACTGGAATTGATAAATTAAAAGAAAAGATGATTCAGGTGCCGATTATCTACTGGATACTTTTGCTAATTATCGTTCTATTGCTGATAGATAGAAAATTAAAGAAGAAGGGAAAGAAAAAACATGAAAATCCTTGATTTAAAAAAAGTAACTATCATATTGGTGACTATGCTCCTTTTTCTGAGCATGCAGATATCAGTGTTTGCATCTGATAACTGTACTGTAGTAAAAATTCCAGTGAAACAGCTCTTTGACAGTGAAGTGGAAGGTATTGCAGATGAATTCTCTTATATTATGACAACCGATCAAAGCGATGCCCCGATGCCCGCGGGAGGCCGCAACATGCAGTATTCCTGGACAATGGAAAAGAATGCAGCAACAGAGATTATACTGAATGTGAAAACAGCAGGGCAGTATCATTATAACATTTATCAGACGACAGAAAAAAAGGAAGATTATAAATATGATCAAAGCAGGTACTATGTGACTGTCGAGGCTTACTATAATGAATCGAATCAGTTAAAAGTTGTCACAATTGTAGCCAATGAGAAGGGGGAGAAAATAGAAGAGATCTCTTTTAAGAACAGTTATATGGGAGAAGAGAAACCAAATACAACACAGCCCTCAAATCCGTCACAGCCATCTAGACCGTCCTATTCAGATAAAGTGCAAAAGATCAATAGTGTAAAGACCGGAGATGACAGTCCTGTTATGGGATATTTCTTATTGCTGTTTGGTTCGCTGATTTGTCTAAGCATTTTAACATATGAAAGCCAGAGAAGAAATAAGAGAGAATCACAAGATGAGGCATAATATATGGAAAAAATACTTGAAAATCATCTGTTCTTGGATTTTGATTTTTTCTATATGTGGTTTATCATTAAATGTAACCGAAGCATCTGGTGCCGGTGTGGAAATGGAAAGGGAATCACAGGAGACGGTGGACTTTATCAGTGACATTGAAAATCAGGAGACAGAACCGGAAATTTTGGCAGATGACGAACAACTCTCAGAGAGTGAACAAATAGTGGAATCAGAAAAGGAACCGGAAAATCCGGTTGAAATAGAGGATTCCTCAGACCAGATAACAGATCTGGATGCACCGGAACAAATGTCTGTACAGAGTCTGGAGGAAGAATTACTGGCGGTTGCCGAGAATGGAGAAGAAGCCTCAACAGATAGAGTAGCGTATGTAGATGTCAATGGAAACCCAATTGCAGAAGCACCTTCTGTAATCGGATTTGGAGCAATTGCGGATCATAAAGAGCTATCTATAGAAGGTAGACATGGCCTGATGATTTTGATGTTTTTTGTTCTTGCGGTCAGCATGGTTGGTTTGGTATTCTTTAAAGGAATAAATAAGAAGAACTGAAAAAGCTGATAATGAGATAAAGAGGAAAGGTTATACAATATCCCGAATTTACTAGACTTGAGGCGATAAAAGATGAAGCGCAAGGATAATAATTCGGGATTTTTCCTGTTTTGGAGAGGAGCGATTATGCAATTAAAAATTACAACGGATTATGCGATCAGAATTGTATATTATCTGGCTTGTCGTAGTGAAGTAATCACTGCATCTGAGTTAGCTTATGAATTAAAGATTCCAGAAAGTTATATTCCAAAGATAACAAAAAAATTAAAAGAAGCGAATATAATTACAGCCTGCGAAGGAATTAAAGGTGGGTATTCACTTGCGAAAAAAACAGAAGATATTTCTTTGTTTGACATTATATCCGCCACAGAAATAACTATGAGATTAAACCGTTGTTTAGAAGAAGATGGGTTTTGTTCCAGAAATGCAACAGAGCATTGTAAAGTACATAAAATATTGCTGGATGTGCAGCAAACTTATGACAATCTACTAAAGGGCATAAAGGTCTCGGAGATTATAAAACCAGATACCGATGAGTTATCAGAATAGCTAAGAAAACAAACTAGCGAATATGAAAAACAATTATAGAAATAACCCCAACAATATATTAAAATAGATATGGCATAATAAAGCAAAAGAAAGATGAATCAATTCAATTGTAAAAGGAAGGGAATACAAATGGGGTATACAGTAAAGGACTTGCTTAAATCAAACAAATTCCCAGAAATGCAGCTGATAAATGATGATTCCGGAATTGATCGTGAAATTAAAGGAGTCCGAATCATTGAAGTGGCAGATATGGAAAAATTTCTGGGGGGGGGTGAACTGCTCCTGACGAGTATGAGAGCCTATGAAGCCACAGAGGAAGATGCTTTTTTGTATCATTTAAAAGAATTTGATAAAAAGCAGGTAAGTGGATTTATAGTAAAGTGCTATCAGAGAACGGAACACCTGAAAAGATTGTTTGATATTTTAATGGAATTTTCGCAGGAGCATCATTTGCCTGTGATAGAAATTCCTGAGAATCTGTATTTTTGGAAAATTATTAAGTATATAGTACTTCAGTTATGTGATATAGAAACTGCAAAACTGAAATATTTTAAGATGACACATGATAATTTGAGTAATATTTTACTGAACGTGATAGATTCAAGGGAATCCATAGAGAGAATTCTTTTCTTGATCAGTACCATGCTTGGGAATCCGGTCGGGATATACAACGCAGATGGAATCTGTCTTTTTTTAAGTAATTCGGAAACACAGGATTTTAGAATTGAAAAAAATATTACGGAATATAAGCCTGGAATTATAACCAGATATCAATATTTGTGTCAAAAAAGAAAAAATACTAAGTATGTTGAATACATTATAAAACTCGATATTTTTAAAAGGCAGGAAATGTATTTTGTTGTTTCAGAACAGAATGAACCATTAAGGGAATTGGATTTTGTCGCATTAGAGAATATTATCATTACATTACAGTTTAGTTTGATCAGACATGTAATGGAAGAGAATCTTGAAAAACGATATCTAAGAGACTTGGAATATCGTTTGCTGAATGGTTCTCTGTCAAATGATGAAGAAAATGAAGTTGCAGGTATGCTTGGGCTTAATGATGCAGAGATATATCGGGTTGTAACTTTCCGTATGGATACAATGAAGAATATGGGAAAATTTACCAATGCCCAGATAAAAGAAATAGAATTGGTCGAAAACGAAATTATACGTTATTTACCGAGGGAACATATTTTTTCGCAAACCAACCAGATTGTATATATCCACAGAGAAACGGAACAGGAAACAGGATTGGAGTTTCGTAAAAAACTGGAGAAACTGCAGCAAACGATACAAGAATTTCTAGTTAATAAGGGAGTTGAAATAGATTTTCTGATTGGTATAGGTAAAACTGTCACAGGATACCATGAATTGAAGGAGTCTTTTAAATCTTCTAAAATTGCACTTAAATATATTAAAGTTATTAGACGAATAATCGGAGACGAGGATAAGTCAGTTATAGATAGTACAAAGATAGGATTCTTTTATCATGTAATGGAAAAGATGAAAAATATAAATCAGTTGCAGGCGTTTATACCGGAGTCATTGAATGAACTTCGCCAGTACGATATTCAGAAAAATGGAGAGCTGGTTGATACATTGGAGTGTTATCTGAATGTCAACCAAAGCTTAAAAAAGACTTCTGAATTAATGTTTATTCATTATCGAACTGCCTCATATCGTTTGCAGAAAATAATAGAAATAACGAATATAGATTTTAATAATGCAGCAGAAGTGCTTAGTGTTCGAAATGGATTGATAGCACTTCGAGCTCTTGAAGTAATGTAGAATTTTTATGGAGTTTTCAGAGAGGCAAAGATGAGATTCATAATATTAAAAATATTGAAATTGTTATAAAAGATAACGAATCACATGGTTAGTGTGGTTCGTTTTTTTTGCATATTAGTCTTAAATGGAACACTTTGAACAAAAAAACGATAAAAATTTTTCATCCGTTGCACATTATATTTTTAAGTTTAATAGCGTATAATATCGTACCTGATAAGATACCTGATAAGAAAGATTATCAGCGAAAAACAATGAAGATATCAATTTTTGATATTTTTTTTGATATAAACTAAGACCTCGCAGGGTTTAGATTAGAGGGATAACGATGCAACTGAAAAATTTGACAGATTACGCAATTAGAATTGTATGTTACTTAGCAGCACAAGAACGGATGGTATCTACATCAGAATTGTCGCAGAAAATATGAACCGGAAGAAGCAATACGGATGATTTCAAATGGCGAATGTGAGGCGTTTTCCACAAAAATGATCCAGTGCTTGACGGCGGCAGTTATCCGGCCAGAGTGGTTAAAAGTAACAAAAAGTTAACCATGACAGAAAATTTGAGGCGATTTTTATGAATAAAAAATTGAGTGTTTTAAGGCGAATTACAGCAATCGTTCTGTGTGTTACATTATTATCTTCGCAAGTCGTAGTTGCGAATGATGAAGATTCAGAAAGAATGGATGTGCAGACCAATAGTGAAATTACAGATATATCGGAGCAGGATAGTTTCAGCAGTGATACATCTGAAACATCTGATATCACAGAAAGTGATATTCCTGATTCTTTTGAAGGCGAATCAGAGCCAAATACAGATATTAGTTCTGAGGTGACAGAAAAATTCGACAATTCTGAAGATCAGGGATTTACAGATGAAGAAGAAACAATTATGGATGACGAAAACACATCGGACACATTGGAAGAAGTAAATCCAGATTATGTAGATGGAAAAATATGTATCTACAATTATCAGCAACTTCTGCAGATAGGTACAGGAACACAGATGTTTTCCGGAGACAAAGACGGAAAAGTTGGTGAAGGGGATAAGGTTCTTGCAGATGGTACAGAACTTACCTATGCGGCGGATGCTTCCTATTGTCTGATGAATGATATTTCAATAGATAATGAAAATATCTGGAACTTCCCGTCTGATTTTACAGGAAGCATCACTTCATCATCTGAGCACACTGACAATATGGTATATGATTCAGCGACAGATACGATTTATGTGTATAACCGATATCAGCTGGAACTGATGAAAGAGGAAGACTCAGACAGCGAACCCGTAATGAGTGAGGATTATATTGCAGAAAAGGTTGGAATGGGACAGGTTTTCACTTTGGAAGATGGTTCCTATCTTACTTACAGCAAAACACATAATTATGTGCTTGCTTCTTCTTTTACAACAGAAACACCGGAGCTTCTCGCCAACAAGGCCGGTACAGAGGAGACAACTCAGAATATTTCAAACGTATATCCATCGGATTATGAGGGAAGAAACTATTTCGGTCAGGTAGTAAAAAAGATTGGTGATAAAGATTATATCCTGATTGGTAATGAAGCACAGCTTCGGGCGATCGGAACAGATAAGCCTGTGACGGAGCCAATCTGGCGGGTGTATGAAACAAAAGAGAAAAATGGATTACTATATATCTGGAAACCAGCAGCTGATACACAGACATACAAAACAGAACTGTATTATCCGGGGGATGCGGATATTGTAAAGTTTAATGATACATATAACTGGTCAGGCAAGGAATTGTATGGAAATAAAAAAGGTGAGCACAAGCTTGGAGAAAAAGATGAGCAGGATGGTGTACTTGGAATTGGTGCCACAAAACGATATCACTATGTGAGTAGTACGATTCAGGAGTCAGCCGATATGACAGTAACGGCAACAGAAAGTACTGCCAGTGATTCCGAAGCAGCATACTTTGAAGCAGATGAAACTGTAAAAGACAGAGATTTGATTGATATGACTCCGGCAGAAAGTGAGGAAGTAGCTGAGCCAGAAAGTGATGATATAGATGCTTTTACAAGTGATGGTGACGAAAGTGATTTTACTGATGATACAACTCCGGAAAGTATAACGGTTGACGAGAATAAAACTTACATCCTTACCTATGATACATCCAAAAGTAGCAATACCAATATTGCAGGATCTGGATATAAATACAGTAAGGATGCGAATTACATCATCTTTCGTGATATTGATCTTTCCAAAGAGGGGACAAATTCTAATGGAGAAGATGATGATTGGAATCCTATTGACAATTATCAGGGAAACATGGAAGGCCGAAAGGGAATGGTTGAAGGTCAGAGTATAACCATCAGCCATATCAACATTTCACAGGCTAATGCAGTCAATCAGGACAATCAGGCAGAATATGGTATTGGATTTTTCAGAAATCTGACAACGTCATATTCTACATCCCTTACAATATCTCAAAATCCAATCACTGTGAAAAATATTACCCTTTCTGATGTGACGGTTTCTACTACTACAACAAAAGTTAAACAGAATATCAGTTTGATTGGAGGTGTGCTGAATCTCCTGCTTGGAAATTTAAGTGGACTGAAACCGGATCCGCAATCTCTGGCAACAGGTGGCTTTGCTGGCGTTGTAAAAGGAAATATCCAGATTGAAAACTGCAATGTGGAAAATTTACATGGAGTTTCCAATGCAAATGACCGAACCGGTGGTTTCGCAGGTTATGTCAGTGGTATGACACAGTACGACCTCATATCAAATGGATTAGGAGGTCTGGTTACTACTTTAACCAAAATTCTGAATCTGATTCCTCTGCTTGGAGCCGGTGATTTGCTGACTCTCCTTTTAAATGGAGGATTACTCAGTGTAAAAAATCTTATTCCGATAGGCTATGTCAATCCAAGTATCCAGAATTGTTCTGTAAGCGGTGACACTTCTGTTACAGGTCAGAAGAGTACCGGTGGATTCGCCGGGGAAGCCATCGGTGCAGTGATGAAAAACTGTTCCGTAGGCGGGAGTACAACAGTGTCTGGAAATGACTGTTCCGGTGGATTTGTGGGACGTTCTGCGAATGCAGTCGTAGCAGGTGCATTAAGCAGCCTTGGTATTGAATTAATGGGAAATTTCCCGGTCAATACAGTTATGCTGAACTGTAGAATCGACGGAGCGGTAAACGTATCTGCACAGGGACCCCAATCTAAACCATCTAAAGAAAGTGGTTATGCAGGCGGATTTATAGGAGAAATGCGAAATAGTTATGCGGTGGACTGCAGTATTTCCTCTCTTGGCACTGTATCTGGAAAAGATTATACCGGAGGATTTGCCGGTATAGCAACTCTTGGTGATGTAGCGGATATTGATGAAAGCCAGGGACTTCTGGTAATTGTAAAGGATCTTCTTACAGGGTTGTTAAATGGTAAATTTACCAACATGGATCTTCTGAATCTTGTGGGACTTCGACCTTCTGTTATAAGCGGATGCACCATCGCAGGAGATAATATTTCTGTAACAGCAAACGGTAAAAATGCCGGTGGACTTGTGGGATATGCAGGTGCTGTCCAGATTTCCAATACTTTAGAACTTACAGACGATTCAAAATCAACTACTAAAGCCATCCAGCGAATGCTTAATAAGACTGGCGTTACCTATGAATTTGCAGACCGTGTGAATCAAATCAATGCAGTTTCCTCTATGAAGGTTTCAGCAACAGAGAATGCAGGAGGAATCTTAGGCTATGCGAAAATGACCAGTGTCGGTGATGTCCTTGGTGGAACAGTTACAGCAGCGGATTACATGCGTTTTGAATGTAAAGACTGTTCCGTAAATGGAGGCTCTTCCGGTCTTACTGTTACTGCGTCAGATCAGGATAATGGTCGTGCTGGGGGTGCTATCGGTTATGGAACAGGTGGAGAAGTAAGGAAAACATCCGTCACAAATCTGAATTCTGTAACGGCTGGAAAGTGTGCAGGAGGCTTTGCCGGATATTTCGGAAGTGGTACTCTTGCTAATGTTGGTGGTATTAAACTTCTTGGATTACCGCTTTTGAAAATTGACAGCCTTCTTTCTGTAGGGCAGATGATTGAGACGTTTACAGTTGACAGCACTGTTTCAGGTGTTTCGTCAGGATATAGTGTGTCTACTGGCAATGAGAAAGGTTACAGCGGTGGCTTTATTGGAGAATGTATTAGTGGACGAGCAAGGGACACAAAGATCAGCAACCTGAAAACGGTTACTGCAGCTGCAACATCCGGAAAAGCCGGAGGCTTTGCAGGTTTTGCCAAAGCAGGAGATGCATTAAGTGCAGGAGATTCCACTACATCAAAACTGACAGGAATTGAATTAGAAAATCTGCTTGGAGTTGTCAGTGCCCTGAGACCGGAGTTCAATAATACTTCCATTGCCTATGTTTCAAATGGAAATGATCCTCAGGTATCCGCTGATATGGCGGGCGGCTTTGTGGGAGACGGACAGGCAGTAGATATCAACTATGGAAACAACAATTCCGGATTCAAAGCGGACACAGACACCAATATTACCGGACTCTCTTATATAAAGGGAACCAGCTATGCCGGTGGTTTTGCAGGAAGGCTGATGCCTGGTGATGTGGCACAGACAGGTTCTATTAAGTTACTGGGCCTCTTGAATGTAAATCAACTTCTCAGTGTCATGGATGTGGCTTATCCGAGAATTTCCGATTCTTCTATTAAAGGAAATAACTTAGTTGTAACAGCATCCGGAAAAAATGATGATGTGGTGCTTGGAGATGCCGGAGGATACATCGGTAATGGAAAAGCAGTTATGCTCAAAAACTCTGACGTAACTAATGTAAAAGAAGTCAAGGCACCGTATCATGCCGGGGGTTATATCGGAATCATGCGGTCCGGAAGTGCAGCGGAGGCAGGAGATGCAACAGGAGATCTTTTGAACAGTGTTCTTGGTAAGATTCTGAGTCTGAAAGAGTTGGCGAGTGTCTTGCAGGCTGCATCCAGCAAAATTACAAATTGCAAAGTTGCTGGTACCGCAGATGGATTGACTGTTACGGCTGACAGCGGATTTGAAAACGCAGAAGGCTATGCAGGTGGCTTCGTTGGAGAGATGCAGAGCGGTCATGTAGATAATTCAGCAAATGCTGTTGATTCCGGAAAAGGCACGGCAGTGGAAAATCTTCTGAAAGTAGAAGGACTTCGTTATGCCGGAGGATTCGGAGGTCTTGTAAAAGCTGGAGCAGTTGCAGAGATTGGAGCTAAATCATCAATTCTTACAAAAGTGGTTGATCTGACAGGATTACTTTCTCTGGTTAATGCTTTTGTTCCGGTGATCAGTAATGCCAGTGTTAATTCTGTAGAAAAAGGGTTTACCGTTACCGTTACAGGTACTCTTGAAAAAGACAGCACCAACGATGCGGATGCCGGAAGTGCCGGAGGCTTTATCGGATGCGGAACTGGTGTACAGATCAGCAATTCCGATGTAAATAAATTGCAGCATACAGGTGTCAGTGAGCCAAAGAATCTGCAGCAGGAAGATGGCAGCAGTTATTACGGAAGCGACAGTGCATATGCGGTAAGTGGTTATCGTTATGCCGGCGGCTATATTGGGAAAGCTGCTATGGGAAGTACGGCGGCTATCGGAGGTGCAAGCGTTCTGGATCATGTACTTTCTGCTACAAATCTGTTATCAGCATTGACCGTAGTTGCATCTATCATAGACAGTTCAGATGTTTACGGAGCGATAGGCGGATTTCATGTTCTTGCAACAGATGGAGACGGTGATACCGGAAGAGCCGGTGGATATGCAGGAGAACTTCTTGGAGTTCAGATTCAGAATAGTAATTCTTATAATTTTGCACATATCATAGGGCGTGAAAGTGCCGGTGGATATGTTGGAACCATGGAGCCGGGAAGTGCGGCAGATGTGGTAAATGGATTAAGTGCTCTTGGAGGACTGATCAAGGCAGATAATCTTCTTGGCGTTTTACAGGCATTTGTTCCTGTGATCAAAAACAGCGAAACAACCTGTGTACCTTGTGGAGGTGCTGTGAGGGCTCAGGCTGAAAGTGATGACAGCATTTACCGTGGACTTGCAGGAGGATATGCAGGTTACAACTATGGCGGTCAGATCTGGGGAAACAATACGGATAACTGGAAAGGCACTGCATATACAGGAACCGTAAGAGAATGTGCGGCCTATCGTATCCGTTCCGTATATGGAACGGAATATGCCGGAGGTTATACAGGACTGATGCGGTGTGCGAATGTTGCAGATACAGGAAGTCTGAAGGTTTTATTTGGTCTTATCAAACTAGATAATCCGCTGACGCTTCTTCAGGCAGTGTATCCGACAGAAAAGAATACAGTTGTTTATGGACCGCTTCGTGGACTGGATACGGATACCTGGAACAAATGGGTTGGTGCTGTCGGTTCTTATGGAAGTTACGGTAATAAATTACAGGCACTTGGTGAAGTCAATGATCAAGAACAGTTAAATGAGATCATTTCTCAGTATGCATATGGATACGCAGTCACAGCAGGAAGGAGCATTCTGGCAAGTAAAGCAACACAGGGCGGTTCTGCCGGAGGCTATGTAGGCCGTATGGAAGGAGGAACCGTTACGAACGGTACTGCTGTAGATCTTCAGTTGGCAGAGGCTTATAGAAGTAGCGGTGGATTTGCAGGTGAGATGCTTACAGGTTCTGTGGCAAACACAGGTAACGTTTCATTGGCAGGTCTTAAGATTATAGGTGCAGACAGTCTGGCAGCATTAAAAACCTTTGTGCCGGTTGTAAAACAGTCTCATGTGGAAGGCTATCGTTCCGGAGCAAGGATTAAAGCAACTGGTATTGCAGACAAAGACCCGGCAGGATTTGCCGGAGGCTATGTGGGAAGGATGATCGGCGGCCAAATCTGGGGAGATGGAAGCAACTCCTGCAGTATCACAAATTTAAGGCGTGTAGATGGAACTTCCTATGTAGGCGGTTTTGCCGGAAAAGTAGATCCAGGCAGTGTGGCAGCTATTGATACAGCTACAAAGCAGGGACTTTTGAATAAGCTTCTGGATGTTCTTATGGTAAATGCTCCGGCAGAGCTGATCAAGGTTCTGAATGCCACCGTTTCCACCATCCGCTGTGCATCTGTTTCAGCCTGGGATGACTGGGGCGTGATCGTAAACGGAACCTGTCAAAGCGGCAGCAATACCGGGTACGCAAAAGCAGCTGGAGGATTCGCAGGAAGTCTCTGTGGAGCGGTCCTTGGCGAGAAGGATAAGCCGGGAAGCGGAATCCATGCGGATAAGATCCGCTCCGTAGTGGCCGGTGAATATGCCGGTGGATGCTTCGGTATTGCGGATGTTTCCGGTGCCGCAAATATCAGTGCAGGCAATGAAACCTCGGTATTACAGTATCTTTTAAAGCTTGGAAGAACCGATGTGCTGGATGCGTTTAGAAGCTATATATATTACGGAAATGTCACAGGCAGTCTCGATGCAGGGCTTGGCGTCAGTGCTAACACAACAACAGATGCAGGACAGAATAATCAGGTTACATACAGCGGAACAGCTGGCGGATTTGGTGGTTCACTGTTAAATGGATCTGTCAAAAACAGCAGCGTAACAGGATTAAATTATGTAACCGGTCTGAACAGCGTCGGCGGTTTTATTGGTTACTCCGGAAAAAGCGGCGTTGTGAAACTGGAGAAGCTGGATGTGCTGGGAAATAATACCGGACAGCTTCTGGGCGGTGCCCTCGGTGTCCTGGATATTTTTGGTTCCCACATAGATGACAGCAGTGTGACAGGAGTGCCTGGTGGTTATACGGTTCAGAGTAAAGGTGGAGAGGAACAGATTGCAGGAGGATTTATCGGCTATGCAAATCTTACCAGAATGTCAGGATGCAATGCCGGAGGTGCTAAAAATCAGGAAAATAGCCTGAAACAGGTAGCATCAGGCGGAACAGCAGGAGGCTTCGCCGGAAGAACAAGCTTTGCCTATCTAGCGGATGTAAAACTGGATTCCACAGTAGTCGACGCTTTGCTCGTAGTTCTGAATAACCTTGTAAAGGCGTTGTATCTGGATAAGATTCAGGATTCCAATCTTTTGCATATTAATCTTGGAATTGTGAAGGTTGATGCACTGTATGAGGGAAATCTTCTCCATGTGAATCTTCTGGGACTGGATATTTCCGTTGGGCTGTCTAAAAAGTCTGATGATAACAATCAGCAGACAGATTTTGCAATCATTAAGATCGGAGATTCCTCTATTAAGCTTCCATGTGACAAAAACGGAATCATAACGAAAGATAATGATGTAAAGTCCAACATCAGTGTCAATCTGATTAAGGCAAACAGGACAAAAATCACAGACAGCAATGTATATGGAATCAGTACCGGATACGATGTCTATGCCGGCGGTGCCGGAAATGATGCAGACGGTACTGCAACAGATGGACGAAGCGGAGGCTTTGTAGGATACAACGACGAAGGACTACTGAAAAATAACAACATGTATTACTGCGATGTGATCCGTGGAACATCTAAACTGGTGGGACCATTTAGCGGAAAAAGTGATCTGGAATCTGTATATGACTTTAATACAAAAGCAGGTGTAGAAGGTGAGAATAACAATTATCGTATTTACCGAAAACCGGCGATTAGTTTTGATGAGATCAAAAAGAATTCGAAACTTCTGACGGATACGTTCAGTCAGGAAAATGGATGGAGTATCTTCTCAGTAAAACATGTAGTGCAGGTAGATGAGTATAACACCTTGCAGAATGCAGTTATGGCAACAAAAGATTCTTTTGAAACAGCAGATCTGAATGCTTATGTATCAGATGCAAAAGCCGTTCTGATGTCAGATACCAAAACGACAGTCAATACAGAAGATAGCACATCACCGGAACCATCAGATGCACAGGATCCATGTGATGAATATGTAAATCTGACCATTAATAAGGTATGGAAAGATTTTCGGAATATGGATGGTATCAGACCTGATTCCATTACGGTCACGATTTCCAGAAGCTGGACAGATGCAGATGGAACGGAACATACAGAAGTTGTGCCGGGATATGATAATTATGTGATTACAGGCGATCATTCAAAATCTACATGGCAGGAGATTATTAAGTCAGAAAAACCGGATAAGCTGCTCCCGGCCTATATAAAAGATGTTAACGAAATTCCGCATTATTATAAATATTTTATCACCGAAAGGGAAATAAAAGGATATACAACTACAATCGAAACCTCTAAAGATGGATTTACCTTCACGATTATCAACCGGCATTTTGCATTGCTTCCGGATACCGGCGGCGAGGGCATTAGGATGTTTATCATAGCAGGTGGTCTGTTGTTAGCGTTCCTGCTTTATACCGGACGTAGAAGGAAAAGGAAACAGACGATGTAGGAAAGGAGGAGCAGAGTCATGAGAGAGATATGGCTGCGTGGGGAACTTCCACCGTAAATGCTGAAAGAATCCCCAGCGAACCAATAAAAAATCAAAAGAAAGTGAGAAGAGGAACATGAAGAAATTAGTATCAAGATTTATGGCAGTTCTGATGGCAATGACCATGATACTGTCCATGAGCATGACTGCATTTGCAGCAGAAGCTCCAAAAGGAACCCTGACAGTCAACAATACAGTGGCAGGAAAGACTCTGGATCTGTATCAGATTTTTACAGCAACAAAAAATGAAGCGGGCAATGTAGCATATACACTGAACAGTGCATATGAGGGATTCTTCCAGAGCAAAATTTCTGGTGCTTCTACATTAACAGGTGAAGCATTAAGTGAAAAAGCATATAACTATGTTAAAGATCAGGTCGGAACAGATGGAAGTAATGGCGCAGCGTTTGCAAAAGATATCTTGGACTGGATTCTTAAGAATGCTACTACTGTAGCTACTACTCATACAACTGCAAATACAACCGCTGATACTACAGTAATTAATAACCTGGATTATGGATACTATGTAGTTTATCCATTAGGTGCAACAGATACATCTACAGCACCTGGAAATGAAAAAGTAAAATCTGTAGCCTCTTTAGTTAGCGTTACAGGTATTGATGCTACAGTTAACATGAAGAGTAATTACCCGACAGTAGACAAGAAAATCATTCCGGCACAGAGTGGAAGCGGAATTACAATTGGTGCTATTGTGAATGGTAACTGGGAAGGCAATCACCAGATGGAATTAGATGACGAAAATGAGTCTGAGGATACCATCGCACCACATGGTGCAACAGATGAAAAGAAAGTCGGAGATTTTGGAATTGGCGATACCGTCACTTACCAGCTGACTTCTAAAGTGCCGGATATGACAGGATATAATTCTTATACTTTTAAATTTAGCGATACTTTGTCCAAAGGACTGGACTTAAAAGAAGTACTGTCTGTAAAAGTTGGAAATACAACACTTACAGCTAAAAGTACAGGAGCAAATACATATGCACTTGCATATGACAAATCTAACCGTACTTTAACAGTTACCTTAAATGATTTCTATAATTCCTATAAGAATCGTACAGGCGATACAATCACAGTTGTTTACACTGCAACCTTAAACAGAGATGCTGTAATCGGTATGAATCCAAATACCAACAAGGCGGTCGTTGAGTACAGTAATAATCCGAAGTCAGATGGAACAGGTAAATCTGAGCCAAGCATCGTAGATGTACATACCTTTGATTTCACAATCTTCAAATATTATTTAAAAGATGAGACTCAGACTGGACTGGCAAATGCAGAATTCGAGCTTTATAAAGCAAACGAAGCTGGCGATGCAGCAGATACAAATGCAAAGATTAATATTGTAGACGAAGGAAACGGCGTATACCGTCAGGCAACAGCCGATGAAGCTAAAGCAACAGGCTTTACTTCTGCAAAAATTGTATCTGATGCTGATGGTAAAGTTCTTGTAAAAGGTCTTGATGCCGGAACTTACTACTTAAGAGAGACAAAAGCTCCAGAAGGATACAATAAACTTCTCAGTGACATCAAAGTTGAGATCAAACCGGTATATGATGAAACAACTGGCAAACTGACAAGCTATTCAGTTGATTACACATACAATGGAAAGACTACAAATGGTGCTGCAATCACAAATAAAACTGATTCCCCAGAAGTAGCTGTAGAAAACAAAACAGGTGCACAGCTTCCATCTACTGGTAGCAAGGGTGCCCTCATGGTAACACTGGCTGGTATCGTTCTTTTCGGTGCATTAACAGCAAGCAAAGCTTTTGGCAAAAAGAAAGCAAACAACTAAGACATTCTGAAGTTTAAGAATGGACAAAAAGACAGTTCATCTTCCCGGTATTGCACCGGGAGGATGTCTGCTTTTTCTGAAATATCCAGTGTGGACTGGGTATTTCAGAAGAAACAGACAAAAGGTGAAAGGTATTATGAAAAAAATAGTGAAAATACTAAGAGGAATTGGATATCTGGCGGCATTTTCTTTAATCCTGTATCCGGTAGTGAGCAATTACATCAATCAGATGAACAGCACAACGATTGCTACAGATTATGAACAGGAAGTTTCTCATTTGTCGGAAGAACAGGAGAATGCAATGATCGAACAGGCACAGGAATATAACGAAAGTCTGATCGGAATTGGTTCCATAGCAGATCCATTTTCAGAAAGCAATGAAAATCAGACAGAAAATGATGTGTATAACAATCTTTTGAAAATTGATGATACCGGAATGATGGGATATATTGATATTCCAAAACTTGATGTTGTCCTTCCGGTTTATCATGGAACATCCGAAAAAGTACTGCAGTCAGGTGTAGGACATCTGAAAAACACCTCGCTTCCGGTAGGTGGTGAGAGCTGTCATGCGGTATTATCCGGACACCGTGGACTTGCAAATGCCAAGATATTCACCGACCTGAACAAGATGGAGGTTGGAGATGTATTTTATATTAAAGTTCTTCATCATACCTTTGCCTATCAGGTGGATCAGATTCTGACAGTATTGCCATCCGATACAGATGCTTTACAGATTGAAAAGGGCAAGGATTATGTAACACTGGTCACATGCACTCCTTATGCAGTTAACACGCACAGACTGCTTGTACGTGGCACTAGAATTCCGTATGAAGAGGCACAGAAGATAGATGAGGAAGTTGGTCTTCAGTGCACAATCCCATTCAATTTGATTCTATTGATTGCTGGAATTGTTGCTTTCATCATCATATGGGTGAGCATTAAGTTACATAAACGCAGGAAGGAGAAAAAACATGAGCAGAATAAGTAAACGTAAGCGAATATATATGTGTATGGCCAGTGTGATGTGTATGCTTTTACTCCTCATTCCGTTACCTGTGTCTGCTAATAATCAGGGAAGCATATTATTAAAAGCTACTGTTGAAGATGAAGCTGCAGTATATAATCTAAGCAATACTGAATTTACGATGTATCAGGTTGGCATATATAAAAAGAATTCATGGGTTTTAGAGACTGAGTTTGCAAAGTCCGGAGTCGTATTTGACTTTGAGGATTCTTCCGCCCAGGCAGAAGCTGCAAAAAAACTGGAAAAATATGTACAGGATAACAACATCAGAGGAATGTCCGGAAAGACCAATTCAGATGGAGAAGTTATGTACAGAAATCTGGAAAAAGGTGTGTATCTTTTTGTCCAGATACACACAACACAAATTGGCAATCAAGTATATCGAAGTGAACCTTTTATCATAACAGTTCCAGGTAATTATGATGGTCAGATAATTTGGAATGTAACGGCAGAACCCAAATTTAAAAATGAATCGATACCACCAATTACCACGAATACGCCACCAGTTTCAGAAGAACCATCGGGTGATAAAAGCAGTCGCACTCCAAATGTAAAAACGGGAGACGATACGAATGTAATTATGTGGCTTTCTTTAATGGGAATATCCTTAGTCATATTTAGTATTTGTAAAAGAAAAGTCCATAAATAATATGAGAAGATCGGGAAATCCCGGTCTTTTCGTTTCGTTATATAACTGGCATAACCCAAAAACAAATACCTCCGGAGGTGCACCGTATGGCGTCACCTGGGAGGAAATGGGTTTTAAACCATGGGAAGATTTGGAAGAAAATGAGTGAGTTGCCAGTGCAATCTTATTTATCTCTTGTGACAGAAACAGGTTCCCGTTTTGCTGGAAGTAAGTCTGAACTGATCTCAGGAGCATAGAGCAGTGCTGTAAAATTCTGTCTAATGATATCCAGTGTCTTCTGCTTTTTTTGCAATTCCTGTTTTTTTCGGACGGTAGTAGCTTGTTCAGATTCAAGATTTTCAATCCTCTTCAGGATTTTATTAGAGCTTGGGATTTTGGTAACACCGAGATCCTGAAGCTCTTTTTTTAGTGAATCGTGGAGCTGATATTCTGCCTGATGTTTGCTGCGGTATGCTTTTGGATTTTTAGCAGATTTGCAATCTTCAATTACCTTACGGCAGAGCCGGTAAGAATCGCAGTGTTTTTGAATGAGTTTCTGCGTGCTCAGCTCACTGTTGATTTGTGCTATTCTCTGATCGTGGAATGACACTGGTTAAGTTCTATGCACCGAATGGTGTGATGCTCAGTGAGATCCTTCATTCCTGTTTTTGCAGTCATTATAATAAGACAGATGTGGAAGTACAACAGGAGTTAGGAATAGGCAGGACTTCTTTTTATAAAATGAAGAAGCAGGCACTTGGGTATTTAGGATTTTATTTTTATGAGATCGTGGTACCGCAGGCAAAGGATAAAAGATTTAAACCGTCACTGGGCGTTGAGGAAGAGTAGGTGAGTAATATGAGATACGAAGATTTGATGAAAGGTGTAGCTGATCAGATAATCAAAGAACAGCAGCGAGCCAGTAAAATAAAAAACAATCCAGAAGAGTTCCATTGGCATGATGAATATGCAACGTTGAATTTTTTTCGGTTTGTCTGCAAAAATATCGGTAACTTGGGAAATGGAGAAATTGAAAAATGGTCACACGCTTGAAAAGCATAGATCAGAAAGCAGTGGAGAACCATGTGAATGGTGCTGTTTGGGCGTTTGATTATGATAAGATGTTCTGGGTATTGATGGAAAATGAGATTTGCCGAAAGGTGTGTGAAAAGAATAAATATAATAGTTGGACGAAGCTGATTGGACAGTATTGTGTTTCAATGGCTTAAAGATAAAGAAAGTTGCTGGAGAGAAAAAATATTCTCCAGCAACTTTGTCTTTGATGAATAGAGTTCATTTTTTTATTCAACTATTCCCATGATATATATGATATATACAATATGTAAATGTGCAATTCAAATATCAGTTTATGCTAAGTATAAATAATAATAATAATTACTATTATTGACAAAAGAATAATTATCATGTATAATACAGATATACAAGAAACAAAGTGTTAGAAAAATTGCTAGGAACTTGATAACAAAAATAAATCGACATTGAAAAGGGAAAATGACTATGAAAAAATATGAATGTGAACCATGTGGATATATTTATGATCCGGCAGTAGGAGATCCAGACGCCGGTATCGCTCCAGAAACTGCATTTGAGGATATTCCAGATGACTGGACATGCCCAATCTGCGGATTAGGAAAAGATGTTTTCGTTCCTGTAGAAGACTAAGCAGAAAATGCAGGTACGAAACTGCCAGACATTAAAAGAGCCTAAGAGAACATATAAAAGAAATGGAGGTCAAATTATGACTTACGATTTAAACATTACCTTTGATGACAATTTAGTAACAGGAAATAAAACAATCGATACACAGCACAAAGAATTGATTGACCGTATTCAGAACTTTGTAATTGCCTGTCAAAATGGCGACAGCAAGGTAAAGGCGATCAAACTTCTGGATTATCTTAATGAGTATACTGACTTTCATTTTAAAGAAGAAGAAGCACTTCAGGAAAAAGCCGGTTATCCAGAGCGTGAAAAACATTATGAAAAACATGAAGAGTTTAAAAAGACAATTCAGGAACTGTATGAATACCTTCAGGAGTATGAAGGACCAACAGATCGGTTCAGTGAACTTGTACAGAAAAATGTAATCGACTGGCTGTTTGGACACATTAAAACATACGACCGCTCTGTGGCAAAATTTATCTTTATGAAACAAAATCCAGACCGATGCTAAAATAAACCAGGGAACGAGTTCACTCAGAATGTAGACAACGTGATGAAGTAAATTAGGGGCTGTCACAATGCAGCCCCTTTCCTGTTATAGCGATATTCTAGGTAATATATTGCGCTGGCATGACATATTATTTTACTATTACTATATGGGAAGAGCAAGCAGCTCTTCTTTTTTTGTCCTTTTTATCCAATTTTAAGTTGTAAAGTCACTTTTCATGCCAACAGTATCGGAGGAAAATGAATGAGAGAGAATCTCTGAAAGCACTTGAATAGCAGTCAGAGGATTCTTATCGAATCCTGGAACAGTCCTTATTAAATTTAAAGCAGTTTCATATTTATCACTGAGACGAAGGATTTCCTGTTCTATTTCTGAAATGTGCTTGTTCAGTTCATCCATGTGACCAAGAGGTCACAAATCCATTTGGCATCTTTACGGTCGGTTTTGTTACCTTTCATAGGTTTTGTGTATTTGGGATGGGACAGAGTAACCCATAGATTGTGTTGTTCTAAAATGTTAAAAACAGGGATCCAGTACTTACCGGTTGATTCCATGCAGGCATCTCTACAATTGTATTTGGCAAGCCGATCACACAGCTCATTCAAACCTTTGGTAAAAGAAGAAAAGCGAGCCTGCTTATACTGAGTACGATTGTTTGAATCGGTAATACCGATACAGGCAAAGATCCATGTTTTGTGGATATCAAGTCCACAACAGTTGAACTTAAAAATTTTAAATGACAAGTAACTACCTCCTGATATTTATTATTATAAAACTGACAGTGACTGGTCATCCGGCGAGATCGAGTCGACTTCGGAAGAGATAAGTTTACGGGCTACTGTTATGTGCCACTCATTGATGCCTTAACGGATGACCGACAACAAATATATATACGAGGTCGCCGCTATACAGCCCCGCCACTCACCTCTACGTGTTCTGTAGTGTGTCAGTCTTATAGGTAAATAATATCAGAAGGGCAAAAAAAAGATAGCGAAGGACAGGGCCTGTGCTTCATGACGCATTGGTGTCTTTCGCAGAAAGACGGGTAATATATATGAGAAGATTGCAGAAAAGTATAACACAACACCAGAAGAAGTACGCAGAGAAATGCAGATAGCCATAGATGCAGGATTTGATAATCCTGACCCGGCTGTGCAGGAAGAATGGAAGAAAATGACACTTAAAGGAGACAGGCCCACACCGGAAGAAGTAATCAATTACGCAGTAAAAAAATTAAAAGGAAATTAAAAATATGAAGAAAAAGATAATTGCAGTAATTTCAGGAACAGCAATCTTGATAATTGCTGCAGGAAGTATTTATGGGAAATTTGAATCCAGTCATAAAGAAGGCGAACCAGATGTAGTTGGAACTTTTTCTGTAAATCGGGATGAAAATATAAGCGTGGTCGCAAATAAGGAAGATATTGAGGATAGAGAAGCGTTTGCAAGAAAACTTTTGCAGATGTACAAGGATGATTCTTTTCATTCGACAAAATTCTCCACAGACAGAGGATATGCGACGAGCATTGATATAAACATCTATTTATGGAAAGAGGATATTGAAGACGGGGAATCGGTAATGACAGCCGAATATAGACCTGTAGAATACGGAAAGGACTATGAGGTTGTCAATAATCCTGATAAATTTCAACTATATATAGATGGAAAAGAGATTAAATAGTAATCTCCTGAAAGCAAGCTTTTTGTCAATTATTTCAAAGAAAAATTAAAGGATAACAATACATAGTTTTGACAATGATATTTTGAAAAATTTTATAGGAATGCTCTATTATCAAATTGACATAGGAATATGGTAGCGTATAATTAGAATTGAATACACTGAAAAAAATGGAGGAATTACATGAAAGCACATAAATATTGGTCAGTAGGAGCTTTAATCACAATGATTGGAACTTTTTATACAGGATATAAAGGGTTAAAAGCAGCACACAAATACTTTGCATTTGGCTCTCTGATATGCATGATTATGGCAGTCTATTCTGGTCATAAAATGATTTCAGGCAATAAAAGAACAAGAAAACAGGTGGAAAGTACAAAAGCGGAGGAATAGTAAATGTTAGAGTTAGGAATAAAAGCACCGGATTTTGAATTGCCGGATCAGAATGGAGAAGTGCATAAATTAAGTGATTATTTAGGTAAAAAAATAATTTTATATTTTTATCCAAAGGATAATACACCAGGATGTACGAAGCAGGCATGTGGATTTTCTGAGCGTTATCCACAGTTTACTGAGAAGGGAGCTGTTATTCTCGGAGTAAGCAAGGACTCTGTAGCGTCTCACAAGAGATTTGAAGAAAAATACGGACTGGCATTTACGCTATTAGCAGATCCGGAGCGTAAAGTTATTGAAGCATATGATGTCTGGAAAGAAAAGAAAAATTATGGAAAAGTATCTATGGGTGTAGTAAGAACTACATATCTTATTGATGAGCAGGGAATCATTATAAAGGCAAATGATAAAGTCAAGGCGGCAGATGATCCTGAAAATATGCTTAAGGAATTGGCATAATGAAGATTATTTTATCACCTGCAAAAAAGATGATTGTAGATACCGATAACTTAGCACCGGTTGAACTGCCTGTCTATATTGATAAGACAGCAGAAGTATTAAACTGGATGAAAAGCAAATCAAAAGAAGAACTGAAAGCTATCTGGAAATGTAATGACAAGATTGCAGAGCAGAACTTTAACAGATTGGAAAATATGGATCTTTATAACAGGCTTACTCCGGCTGTTTTAGCATATGAAGGGATTGCATTTCAATATATGGCACCATCTGTGTTTGAAATCCAGCAGTTTGAGTATTTGCAAAATCATTTAAGAATCTTGTCTGCGTTTTATGGCATTTTAAAACCAATGGATGGTCTGACTCCTTATCGTCTTGAAATGCAGGCAAAGGTTGGAATTGGAGATGCAAAAAATCTGTATGAGTACTGGGGAGAATTGTTATACCGCTCAGTAATCGATGACAGTAGGATTATCATTAATCTTGCATCAAAAGAATACTCAAAATGTATAGAAAAGTATCTGACACCACAGGACAGATATATTACGATTGTATTTTGTGAGTTATCCGGAGATAAATTGGTAACAAAAGGTACCTATGCCAAGATGGCTCGTGGTGAAATGGTCAGATTCATAGCAGAAAATAATATTGAAAATCCTGTGGAGATTCAGAAATTTGACAGACTCGGATATTCGTTTAGGTCTGATTTATCTTCAGATTCAGAATATGTATTTGAACGCAAAATAAAATAGTTATTCAGGTAAAAGATGCTCAGTTTGGCAGCTTTTATAATAATGGTAATTATTACTATTTTTAAAAACAGGATAATAGTTGTATATAATCCTTATTAAGAACTAATCCTAATAAGGAGGACGAATGACAAGTAGGAGAAATACCATTCAAAAAGATCTTGTAAGAAATACCGTATACGAAATGAGAAGACACGTTACGGCAAATGAAGTGTATGAATTTATAAAAGAAGCATATCCAACAATTGGAAAAGGAACTGTATATAGAAATCTTGATATATTGGTAGAGGAAGGTGCATTAAGAAAGGTTGAAGTTCCGGATGGACCGAACCGATTTGATTTTACATTGAAATAAGGCTACCGCAATCCCACTGGCTTTAGACGGTGGGTTAAGGTAGCCAAAAATCAGAAATTATAGTATACTCATGGCATGGGAACCTGGAAATCTAAAAACAGACATAAA
>NZ_WQNP01000146.1:0-567 GCF_018783905.1 Ruminococcus sp. MCC718 | reverse complement strand
ACAGATAAAGACCATATTCATTACATGATAGAGACAGAACCGACAATGTCTATTAGTAAGATTGTAAACCTGATGAAGAGTTATACAACATACCATATATGAAAAAGTTATCCCCAATATTTACGAAAACAATTCTGGAAAGAACATACCTTTTGGACAGATGGATATTTTGCCTGTAGTGCAGGAAATGTATCGGAAGAAATGCGGAAGAGATATATAGAAAATCAAGGTTGAGAAAGAGGGTGACAGTGGATGTTAAAGGCATATAAATACAGAATATATCCTAATAATGAGCAGAAAATACAGATCGCAAAAACATTTGGCTGTTGCCGTTTTGTATATAATCAGACACTGGCATACCGGAAAGAAGTATATGAGAAAGAGAAAAAATCAGTTAGAGCGTGTTTGAAAAAAATCAGAAATTGTTTATTTTAACCAAATCAATATGGAAGCAAGGCATAAAAATCCCAGATAGGTACATGCAAGTTTATCATAACGGGTCGCTATCCTCCGATACGCTTTTAATTTCAAGAACAGCTTTTCTACAAGATGCCGCTCTTTATAAAG
>NZ_WQNP01000145.1:0-264 GCF_018783905.1 Ruminococcus sp. MCC718 | reverse complement strand
GGATTCGGATCTTTGATCCCTCCGGTCTTTTTCAGGACATAAAAAGATTTCCATGCTTTATCCAGCTGCTTGCAGGTCTCCTGCGCTGTCTGTGACGGAAGCTGTTTATACCATAAATTTCCTTTATGTGTTTTTTTCTGATAATACCAGTCAGGATATTTTTCCAGTCCCAGCTCTTTATAATGATGCCGTTCATAGTTGCAGATATTCCAGAGTTTGGAAGCTGCATAACACATATGCCCTATGATATTGGAATATTCCGGC
>NZ_WQNP01000020.1:0-57361 GCF_018783905.1 Ruminococcus sp. MCC718 | reverse complement strand
TTTCAGAACTTTTCTCTTGAATTTTCAAGGTTGTCACTGTTCAATTATCAAGGTTCATCTTTTCGTTTGTGCCGTTCGCTACTCGCGTCGGCTTTTTTATTTTAGCACATCTCTTTGTGCTTGTCAAGTACTTTTTTAAACTTTTTTCGAAGCTCTTTCGAACTTCTTAAGTCGTACCAGACCGTGTTGCTTTGTCTCTTCCGCAGCAACTCTGATATTTTATCAAAGTCTTTCCGGTTTGTCAAGTACTTTTTTCATCTTTTTAATTCCGTCCCCGGATCGTCTGGATGATTCCCTGACTGCCTGTATCTCTCAGGCCCCGTCGTTTCTGCGTTTCCGCCGCAACAGTTGGTATGATACCACTGTTGTGCGGATCTGTCAACAGTTTTTTTCAAAATTTTTAAAGTTTTTTCTTAGAAGTCAAAACTTTCGTGTTTATTACTTTTATATCTATAATTCAAGCAATATGTTCAATCCAATCTTGTCCCTATATAAAAAACAAGAGCATACGGAAAACACGGTTTCCAATACACTCTTGCTGTCTGAACTTTATTTTTTCGCTATTATCTAATTATATGTAGAAATCTTTTCTGAATCTCTATTTTGTTTTAAGCATATATTTCTGTGACCACTTGCCATAAACTGTTTTTTTGCCAGATTTCTTATATGCCCGAACCTGAACATAATACCTCTTTCTTCTGGACAGTTTGCTGATTGTCTTCTTATACTTACGCTGTCCTTTAACAGTCATCACTTTTACACCGCTCTTCATAGATTTTTTCTTACAGTAACGAATCTGATAACCTGATGCATCCGATATTGTATACCACCGAAGATAGATTTTTCCCTTTCCACTACTTGAATACCAAGAAGAAATGCTTCCCTGATCCAGTTGTCTTTTCGCAACATAATCATCCTTATATTTCTTACCACACTTCTCACATGTATAGAGACGGTATCCTTTCTCAAAATAAGTAGCATCTACCCATTTGCTGCTGTAATCATGATTACAATTTGCCTGACTCAAAGAAGAAACAGAGAAAACATATTTTCCGGTGGATTTATCCCAGTCATAAACCCGATATCCATTAATCTGAAGATAATATTTTCCGGCACTCAGGACAACATTCTGCGAGTCTTTACGATATCCGACATTACTGTTCCATTCGTTATAATGTGTGTCCCAGATTTCTTTTCCATCCGCATCAAAGATTTTTATACTGTAATATTGCATATATGATGTTATATCAATTGCTACCGTCTGATCTTTCGAAACGTTGAAAATATAGTTATCAAAATCATCATTTTCCGAAATCTGACCTACATATGTCTTATTCCATGATATCTGCTTTGCAGTTCTGAAATCATTATCATCTCTATCAAACGATACGCCTGATGCTGTAAAGGAAGTATTGCATACATATCTGCCAGTAGCTTTATCCCAGTCATAAACCCGATATCCATCAACCTGAAGATAATATGTTCCCTTTTCCAGATATAAATCATACGTGTCGCTGCGATAGCCAACCGTTTCATTCCATTCATTCTGATTACTATACCAAACTTGTTCTCCATCTGAATTAAAAAGTTTTATACCATAGTATTTCATATAGGATGTCATTTCAAGTTTGACGCAGCCAACCTGCGATAATGTAAACTTATATGTATCAAAATCATCATTTACAGATATCTGCCCTACAATTTTATCTCCAATCGTAATATTATTTGCATCCGCAAACGAATTATCATCCTCTCGATTTGTCACTCCAGATGAGGTAAAGGATGTACGACAAGTATACTCTCCGGTAACTTTATCATAATCCTCTCTTCTGTACCCATTGATCTGTATATAATACGTTCCTTTTTCAAGATAAATATTATACTCATCACGGCGGTAACCAACTGTTTCATTCCATTCATTAGAATCTGTATACCAGATCTCTGTACCATCCGTCTCATAAATTCTGATACAATAATATCGCATATATGCTGTCATATTAAGAGTAATACATCCGGCACTGTCCAGCTGGAGCTGATAATTATTATAATCTTTGGTTTCTGTAATACTGCCATTCAACGTATCACCCATGTTGATCCTGCTTGCAGTAGCAAACGTATTATCGGATGTCGCACGCGGAACATCCAATGCTGATGCATGACTTGTATACGGCACTGTACTCATTGCACAAAAAGCTGCCGCAAGTACAAAAGCTTTAAAAAATCTTTTCCCTTTTCTCATGTTTTCCTCCTTTATTTGTTGTCCTTTCAGTTTATTTTTATGCCGAAATTTTCAGCACATTTATACAAAATATGATAGCATATACGCATTTCTTATTCAATTCTTTTCTGAATTTTTATAATGCTTTATCATCAAAGATTTTAAATGTGCAAATAAACGTCATAAAAATAGTTTTGTAAAAAAAGTGTGTTCATAGAAGTGTTATATTTTATTTGAGAGCAAAAAAGACCGACTCACAGTGACGGCAACAAATTTCCATCACTATGATTCGATCTCTTTCGGTTTCACATTTTGTATTCTGGCCGGAAACGCATTTCCGCTTAAGAGACCCCTGGCAAGCCAGGAGCTTTTGGCAATGTGCAAAATGAACAATTCCCAAGAAGGCACTTTCACGTGCCCTTTGGGGAATTCGTTCATTTGCACACACAATAATACTATTCACTTGCAAACAGCATCTTAATAAAACATGCGATATTTCCATTCCTTACATCCGCCGGGAAACTACCGGTAATTCTCTATTTTTTCTTGTATTTAATCTTCTTCCCTGCACTCTTCATTGCTTTTTTCAGCTTGCCAAAATTCTTTGCCGTCATTTTCTTCGGAACGGTCACTTTTGCAGTTACTTTGATTCCTTTGAATGCCTGCGAGCCAATCTTAACTGCATTTTTGTTCTTGAAGGTGATACTCTTCAGTTTGCTGTTTTTATAGAAGCTCTTTGTTCCGATCTTGCTGATATTTGTTCCGAGAATCAGCGTCGTCAATTTTTTATTGTTCTGGAATGCTTTTGCTGCAATTTCCGTTACTTTAAAGGTATAGCCATCTTTCGTAACGGTTGCCGGAATGGTGATCTTATTTCTTTTTTTCCTGGTTCCGGTTACTGCAACCGTTCCTTTTTTTGCATCGGATTTGGTCACTTTATAGCTGATTCCTTTTCCGTCGGTAAATACCATTCCCTTTTTCGGTACCGTTTTGACAGTATCCGGTGCCGGATTTGGATTTGGTGTCGGCGTTGGATCTGGTTTTTGCTGTTCTGCTTTTTCCGTCAGAGCTTTTCTTGCCTCTTCCAGTTCTTTCTTTGCTGCGTCCAACTCTTCCGGTTGTGCATCTGCTCGATCCAGCATCTCTTTCGCCCGTTTCAGTGCTTCCTGATATTTGGCTGCACTTTCAGAAGTGTATTTTGAAAGATCGATTTTTTCAGACACCTTTATCTCTTCCGTCAGAGTTTCTTTGCATCCTGTAACTTTTTTCAGGTAAGCATTCTGTGCACTTTCCAGCTCAGCTTTTGCCGCATCCAGTTCTTCCTGACCAGCCATGACATCACCGTATACCGCTTTTGCTCTCACAGACGCATTCCATAATTCTGCCAGTTCATCTGTGTTTGCAGATGCATAAGCAAAATCAGCTTTTGTATTTTTCAAGATCGTTTTTGCTTCCTCATATGCATTTTTCAGGGCACTTCTGTCAACGCTCTGGTATACTTTCATTTCACAGATTGCATATTCACTTGCTTTTCGCTGTACACCCTTCATTCTGACATAGCGTGCGGATGTTTCTGTAAAGCTGTCCTCAGTCCATGCTTTTTCATTTCCGCTGACGGATTTTACTGTGCTCCAGTCGGCACCATCGTTTGACACCTGAATGTCGTATGCTGTCGCATAACGTCCTGCTGCCCAGTCGATCACAACCTTGGATACCTTTCTTTCTCTTCCAAGGTCAATCATCAGGAAATCATCATTTCGGTCAGAAGAGCACCATCTGGATTCGTAAGAGGTACTTACTCCGCTTGTTCCTGTTACATGTCCGTCTCCGTCGGTTGCCTTCCATGCCGGATAGAGACGCATCTCATCCCCTTTGTAGCCTTTGTTGCCAAGATCGGCATATGCTCCCCGGTTTCTCGCCACATCCACAAGCGTTGCACCAACATTTTCTGCTGCCAGTTCTTCTGTGGACAGTGCTTTGTTATATGCTTTGATATTTCCAAGGTAACCGGAGAAATTCTTTCCGATCTCATTTAACGGGAACACAAAGGTGCTGCGGTAATTGTTGTCTGCATCTGTCCAGGTACTTGCACCGAGTGCACCATTGTTCTCCGGATCGCTGGCTGCCGCATAAAGAATCTTTTTAAACACACCGTCTACATACAGTTTTGTTGTCTGATACGTTCCTACGACCGTGATCCGGTGCTTTTTATTCTTTTCTACCTGATACTCAAAGGACTGATTAAAATAATCGCGGTTCAGGCTCAGGGAACCATTGATACCCGCAAGCTGCAGTCTTCCGTCATAACCGGAGAACAGAGAGGATTCTTTCGTATTCTTTTCTGTACCGTCCAGATATACATCAAAACTCATCGTATATGGATAACCAAGTGTCGTCAGTGGTGTACGGATAACCGTATTGCCATCAAATTTCAGATAGGTTTCGCCGTCTTTTTCTGCTTTTTCTCCACCGCTCACCTGTCCGTTGTAAGCATTCCCGCTGGCATCATAAATGATTTCTCCATCCGCGGATAAGTTTGCAAAATCATAGTCCAGCACTACATCTGAAACACTTTCCATATCATAGGAAATAGCAGTTCCAGGTCCCTCGCGTAATGCATCAAAGGTCTGCTCATAGTTTACAAAGCTTGTTTCTTTATTGCTGCCCCAGGTTTTCTGTGATACCATGGCTACCGCACGCAGATAACGCTCATTCAGATCGGCTTCTGTGATACCCTCGCGGTTCTCATCGCCCCAGAGTGCTGTCTTGGCTCCAAGTACCTGCGGATCACCTTTATCCGTCTTCACTCCGCCGCTGAACACAGACGGATCCCAGTTATAGAAAAGATTATTTTCCTGGATCATATCTTTGTGATAACGTCCAGGTGTATTATAAAGATATGTCTGCGGTACATTGATAAGACGGAAGCCTTCTGCCAGTCTCGCACTCGGACTGTCCTCTGTAGCAGACCACATATTCAGGATAATATTATTATTTACCTTTGTATTTCCCTTTAAGACTTCCATCGCTCCCCACATTTCCACTTCGACATCATACTTATCATGCAGATAGCTGTACATTTCATTCATGTAACGGCGGAAAGCTTCTTTATTTGCATCGGTTCTGTCCCAGTATTCATCAACACCTGCGTTGACATTTTTCGCATCAAAAACCGCATCAATTCCGTCAATTCCTCCGAGATATTCATCAAACAGTGCTTTCATAAAGATTCTTGCATTGATCGCATTCTGTCTGATCTGTGCATTGCTGCTCTGATCATCCAGTGCCAGGAGTTCCCAGTTTCCAGGGTTGTGAATGTAGAAAGAAGCTCCCTGTTTTACATTTCCGTCTGCGTTCAGATAATCTGCCGCCTTCAGATAGCCGTATTTTACAAGTGATTTGATCACTTCTTCCTGATGGTCATGAACATATTTGGTGTAAGCTGCGGAATGTCCCGGTGTATCTAACTCCGCTACAACCTGAATACCGCATGCCTTTGCTTCTTCGTTCATCTTGCGGAATTCTTCTTTTGTATAGTAAAGCTCACCGCTTTTACCGGTATGTACATTATAATAGTAGTCATAGCGATCCTCACTGTCTCCTGTTTTTACAAATTTGGACTTTTGTGTTGCAAGAGACGGAAAAAGTTCTGATTCCAGTCTGTGAGAAGCCTCGGTATCTGCCCAATCCTCATATTTTGCAGAATACGCTGGATCTGACCACTGATTATCATTGATATGAAGCTGCATCTCATTCAGTTTGTACCATTTCATGATTTTTGTATAATCATTCAGGAATGATATTCTTGTAGGGATACGGGCAATGTCAAACATCACGCCTCGCATCTCATATGCCGGATAATCACGAATCACACCTTTTGGCACATTTGCATGTTCACTGTCCTGATAAAGGATCTGTTCTACGGTCACAGTACCGTAAAGAAGTCCTGTTTTGGTGGAAGAATAAATTTTCAGTCCAGCATCGCCATTAACCATCAGATAACCTTCTTTTCCGACATCATAGACATCTTCTGTCTGTGATTCCAGATAAATATCGTTTGTGCCGGCGCTTGTTCCTTTTACAATCTCCAGATCTAGACCACAGATATCGTGGATATCACTCTGCATTTCTTTTGCCGCTTCTTCCGCATCAACCCCAGCCGCATCATTTACCACGATCCTGGACTGCTCTGTCAGTTTAAAATTGCCTTCGTAGCCATACCATTCCTGAATGGTCGGCAGGACTTTTGGCATTGGATTTGGATTGCTCACTTTTTTGAACAGTTCCGGATACTTGTCCGTGTTGCCTTTGACAGTTACCGTCACATTTTTCTTTGCTGTATTCTGCGGGTCATTTTTATTGGTCGCTTTTAAAATAACATTAAAAGAGCGGTCACCAATTCTCATTGCAGATGCTTTTCCATCTTCCGTGAGCAACTGATCCAGCTCACTTCCATATATGGAAATATCATACTGTTCAGAAGTATTTGGAATCACCAGTTCTTCCTCATTTGCTTCCACAGTCAAGCTGGACAGGTTCTTCAATACAGAAGCTGCCGTCTCAATCATTCCGGACTGTGTTCCCATGATCTCGATCTCACGCACGGAAATACATTTCCAGCCATTGATATTTCCTTTTTTAAAATAGAAACGTACATATCGTTTTAATTCTGCCTTACTCAGATCCGAGGCATTGATCACATCCGGATCGTTTCTCTGTACATTTGCACTGTCACGCGACAGTTCATAAACCGTTTCCCAGTTGGCATCTGCCCCGTTGGAATCACTGGTCTGGATCTGATATTCTGTACTCCATGCCTTCAAATTAAAATAAATATTGATCGATTCAACGTTTGTTGTCGCTGCGGAAAGATCGATCACCAGCCACTGTGGATTGTCACGGTTTGTACCCATATCACCGGAAGACCATCTTCCGGAGTCTGATGTTTTATCGCCGTCAACGGCTTTGTCTGCACTCCATGTTGCTGATTCATTTGCAGAAGAAGTAACTTCTTTATTGAGTGCTACGTTTGCTGCCGCTGCCTGCACTTTCAAAAGACCGGCTCCCATTCCGGCAAGATTCGGTGTAAACAGACTTTCACACAACAGAAATGCTGCCAGAGCACCTGCTGCTATACATTTTTTCTTTTTCATTCTGTCTCCTTTCTTATTTCCTCTCTGTTTTTTTATAACGATACCGTATTATTATATCTGATTTTGTCTATTTTGTACATGGTTTTCGCTGGTTTTCTAAAAAGCAGAAACAAAATGCTTGTTCCCCATTTCCACACTCGACGTTTTTTTGCAAACACAAAGGCTCCCATTCCATCCAAGGAACAGGAGCCTGCATCTCTTTTCATTTCTATTCTTCTTCCAGATCTTCCACGTAGCTTTCAATCAGCAACGATATCAGATCTTTGCACTTAATACACTGCTTTCCGACACCAAGCCTTGCTTTCACATCATCAAATGTTCGATCTCCCTGCTGTACCGCCTGTTCGATCTGTCCGGCCGTCGTGCCGGTACATTCACATACTACATAATTACGGTTCATTCTGCTCGGTTTTCTCCCCTTTCACTTCCACTGGTTTTGCAAATTCTTCTGTCATCTCACTTTTCATTTCTCTGCCATTGTCTGCTTCCAGTTCAAACCAGAATTCTACGCCATTGTCATAATTTTTCACGCCAAATTTCTGATGCATGGAGTCCATGATCGCCTTGACAATAGAAAGACCGATTCCGCTTCCGCCGTATTCTCGCGTCCTTGCCTTGTCAACCTTGTAAAATTTGATCCAGATTTTATCGATATCTGCCTCCGGAATCGGTACACCGGTATTAAACACACTGGTGTGCACTTTTCCGTTTTCTTTTTTTATTTTGATCTCGATCACTTTATCAAAATCCACATGATTGATTGCATTGGATACAAAATTTGTCACAACTTCTTCGGTCTTAAATTCATCTGCCCATACATAATGGCTTTCCGTCTCTTCAAACAGAATTTTAGCACCTTTCTGATCAGCCAGAAGTTCCGCTGAATGTACAACCGTCCGAACCAGTTTTGTCAGATCAAAACGTTCAAATACAATGGCATCTTTTCCGGATTCCAGATGATTGAGTGTCAGCAGTTTTTTAACCATATTGTTCATCTTCGCCGCCTCATCCATAATGACCTCACAATAGAAATCACGGCTTTCTGCATCGTCATTGATACATTCTTTCAGTCCTTCTGCATATCCCTGGATCAGTGCGATCGGCGTTTTCAGCTCATGCGAGACATTGGAAAGAAATTCTTTTCGCATCTCGTCGATCTGGATCTTTTCTTCGATATCATTCTGCAGCTGATTATTCGCTGTTTTCAGCTCCGAAATCGTCCTTTCCAGCGTCTCTGACATCTGGTTGAAATGCTCGCCCAGCTGACCGATCTCATTCTGACCACCGCTGGTATATTTCGCATCAAAATCCAGGTCTGCCATGCGTTTGGAAAGCTCCGTCAGCTCTTGAAGCGGTGTCGTGATCTTGCGTGACATCCAGGAGATCAGGATCATGCTGACTACAAGACCGATCACAATAAAATAGCCAAGGAATTCATTGGAAGTCCGCACACTGTCACGGATGCTCTCCATCGGGATCCGCATCATAAAATAATAGCCGGTGTTAAAGGCTCCCCAGATTTCCAGATAATCCACTTTGTCTTTAAAATCCTGGGTTTTCTGAATAACATAATTATCATTTTCTTTAAGTACTTCCGTCTCAGACTTGTCAATCCCCATCAGATAGCCCCAGAGCCGTCCCTGAAGTTCCTGTTTCTGATAATTTTCGGTTCCATAAAGAAGCGGCACAAACTCATCCGTCAGAATAATCGCACTCAAATTATAGCGTGTACAGTATTCGGAAAGGGTGTTTTCGAAATCATCCATCAGGTAATCATCTACATCTTCTACTTTATTCATATTATCATAAATACGCTGAAGTGCCGCTTCCTTTTTTGCCACATAATAACGCTCCAGCAAAAAATTATTGGTACACCAGTTTGCCAGAAACACAAATCCAATCAGGCCGATAAAAAGTACCGCGATCTGCGTTTTCAGCGATTTTCTCATGGTTCATCCACCTCAAATTTATATCCCATACCCCAGATGGTCTTGATATAGTCTGCATTTTTTCCAAGTTTGCTTCTCAGCTTTTTCACATGCGTATCGATGGTTCTCGCATCACCGAAATAGTCATAATTCCACACACTATTCAGAATCTTTTCTCTGGAAAGTGCGATGCCCTGGTTTTCCATAAAATAGCTCAGAAGTTCAAATTCTTTGTAACTCAACTCCACACTCTTTCCGTCTACCAGAACCTGATGTGCTGCTTTGTTTACCTCGATCACGCCGGCTTTTAAGATTTCTTCTGCTGCCAGTGTGTTGGTTCTTCGAAGAATTGCCTCTACTCTTGCAACCAGAATCTTCGGGCTGAACGGTTTGGATATGTACTCATCGACACCCAGTTCGAATCCCAGCAGCTCATCTCTCTCATCTGATCTTGCTGTCAGCATAATGATCGGCACTTTTGAATACTGCCGGATCTCACGGCATACCTGCCATCCATCCATTTTCGGCATCATAACATCCAGAATCACCAGTGCAATATCTTTTTTCGAAAAGAAAACATCGATCGCATCTGCCCCATTTTCTGCCTCCAGGACTTCAAAGTTTCGCTTTACCAGGAAGTCTTTGACCAGTTTTCTCATCCTGCTTTCATCATCTACTACTAAAATCTTCAATTTGTCCATTGTTTTCTCCCACCTGTCACTTTTTCTTTCATCGTAGCAGAGAATTATGTCCGTTTTGTGAATATCCATCTCAAAACCAGAAGAACTTCCACTGAATGCGACTGCATCTGCATACAGAAAATGCAGACAGAATTATCTGCCTGCATTTTCTGCTTTCCTATTTTTAATATGGTATTACAATGTCTTTCCTTTTAATTACTACTTTCTTTCCTGCACTCTTAAGCGCTTTCTTGATCTTATTCAGATTCTTCTTACTGATCTTATAAGGAACCGTTACTTTTGCATTTGCTTTGATTCCCTTGAATGCATTTTTTCCTGCTTTCACTGCCTTATTGCCTTTGAAGGTAATATTTTTCAGTTTTGCATCTTTGTAGAATGCTTTCGCATCAATCTTGGTAACATTTGCACCGATCACAACCTTGGTCAGTCTTGCTTTCTTCTGGAATGCTTTCGCAGCAATCTGTGTTACTTTGAACGTATATCCATCTTTGGTTACCGTTGCCGGAATGGTTACTTTCTTGACATTTTTCTTTGCAGCTGTCAGACCCGTTACCTTTACTGTACCATTCTTTGCATCCGATTTCGTCACTTTGTATACAAGTCCGCTCTTCTGATCGGTAATCTTGCTTCCCTTGGCCGGTACTTTTGCTGTATCATCTTTACCCGGTGTAGGATTTGGGGTAGGGGTCGGATTTGGTGTCGGGGTCGGATCTGGCGTTGGAGTTGTCTTCTTAACCAGAGCATCGGCTGCCTGTTTCAGAGTATTAACTGCCGCATCGACTTCGGCCTGTGTTGCGTAAGTATCTTCCAGTACCGTTTTTGCTGCTGTCAGAGCCTGTTCAAAGCTTTTTACGCTGTCATCGGTGTAATCCGCTTTGTTTACTTTTTCTGCCTCAGCAACTGCTGCTGTCAGTTTTGTCTTGTCTGATTTTGCCGGTTCTTCCGTGCTCAGTGCTGCTTTTGCTTTTTTCAGGTTCTCCAGTGCTCTGGCAAAATCTGCTCCTGTTGCACCTTCTTTTTTCAGCAGTTCTTCTGCTTCTTTTACCTGTTTCTGATAGTTTGCAATGCTTCCTTCGCTGTATCCTGTGGTATCAAAGTTCTGATATCCGGTAAGGACTCTTGTCAGCTTGTCTTTTGTTGTTTCCAGCTGTGCTGCAACATTGGTCAGGTTTGTGTATGCCTGGGAATATGCTGCTGCAGTGCTGTCTGCGTTATCCAGTACCTTTTTTGCATTTGCCAGGGCATCTGCAAAGAATGTCCAGGTTTTGCCGGTGTAGTCTTCACTCTTGTAGTTTACATAAGTATTATATGCTTTCTGTACATCTGCTTTTCCATAAGCAGCATACAGATTCAGTTCTGCGATAGTTCCGTGTTTTCCGGCATTATCACTTCCTGCATCTTTAATGACGAGTTTCACTTTCTTTGCTTCAATCGGATCAAAGTCTGCAAATTTTTCAGATGCATCATTTGCCCAGGTACCGTCTGTTGCAACGGTTATCTCGGTTCCGTCTGCTTTTGTAACAACGATGTCATATTTGAAGATACGGCCGTTTGCACTATTCTGTCTTGGCAGACAGGAAAGTCTGCTGATCGTCTGAACTTCCGGCAGTGTTACTTCAAAGTAATGATTGTGTGTACCGGAAATGACATCCGGTGTACGCCAGTTTGTATGCCAGAATGTAGTGTCATCTCCGTCGATTGCATTCTGTGCCGATCCTTCGGAACTCTCCTGGCTGCAGGCAGATACTGTCCAGCCCGCTCTGGAAAGAGCATTTCCGCTTTCGGATACGGTGGTCGGATCTGCACTTACCGTCAGTTCGTCTACCAGACCTTTGAAACTATTGGTCTTGCTTCCGATGTACTCAACCGGAAGTACCAGTGTGGCAACTTTCGAACCGCTTGTCTTTGTCTCGTTGTCCAGAGCTGCGGATGATACATATTTATTATTTACATAAAGCTCTGCTTTGTCTTTGTAACCATTGATGGTCAGGTATACCCATTCATCTTTTGGCAGTTTATAGTTAAAGGAATAATCATATCCTTCTCTTGAGAATCCGACTTTTCCGGTATTCTTCTGGACTGCTTTGATCGCATAGGTGTTGAATTTTGTGTTGGTCTCGCAGAGAACCTGCTCACTGTTGTCGCTGGCTGCATCTCTCTTGACCCACATGGAAATGCTGCTGCCGGCTGTCTTTCCGCTTGTCGGTCCGACCATGTCAACCGGAGTCTCTACGTAGCTCTCGCCGCCGTTCAGTTTCAGTGCATTTCCGCTCTTGCCTGCTACTTCTTCTACGTTCTTCTCGCTTACAGAATCATTGTTGTTTCCGGATTCATCGTAAACTTTTTCATCATCGAAGGAGTAATCGATCACATCATTTCCTACAGAATCTGCTTCGTAGTATGGATTTGTGTTCGGTGCAGTATCCACTTTTTCTGCAACGGCACGCATCTCACTGTAAGTCCTGTCGGTTCCTTCGCCCCACATCTTCTCACTTAAGGACGGCAGCGGCTGGAAGAAACGATCAAAGTCATCGTATTCTGTGATACCGTTTCCGCGTGTACCGATCTGGTCATTCCAGATTGCATAAGTACCGCCGAGTACCTGTTTGTCTCCGGCTCTTAAAACAGTACCGCTGAAATTATTCGGTACCCAGTTGTTGTAAAGGTTCTGGGAATTCAGGTAGTCTGAATAATATCCTGCAGAAGGTACAATGTAAAGACTTCCTTCCAGAGTATTGATCAGGTCATATCCCAGGTCATACATATTCTTCGGATTTGCATATCCGGTGTTCCAGATGTTCAGCTGTACATCTTTGGATGCAACCGGAGTTTTACCGTTTTTGTTGGAAAGGCTTCCCCACATACGGACGTCACGTCCTGTTCCCTGGATGTACTTGATCATGGAATCAGAGAAGCTTCTGAAATATTCATTTCCGCCGTTTCCGTGGAATTCATCGGTTCCGATATGTACCGTGGTGTCTTTGTCAAATACCGGATCATCACCTTCGAAGTACTGTGCCCATACGGATTTGGCTGCATCCAGTGCACCATCTTTTCGGATGTCCAGTTCTTCGATCAGGTATCTGTGGTTTCCGCCTGCCTCTTTGGTCATAAGGTTCGGGAAGGCTCTTGTGATCGCCAGGGCATGTGCCGGCATATCAAATTCCGGAATGATGTTGACACCCATGGTTCTGCTGTCTTTAATGAAAGAACGGAACTCCTCTTTTGTATAGTATGTATCTTCTGATGTCAGATTTGGAATTTCAGATTCCAGACGGAAACCTGCATATGCATTCTCTACCGCTTCATCAATCGTAGCGTAATCTTCCAGGAAGATCAGGTTGTCGGACAGGTGCAGATGGAAGTTATTCATCTTGTACCATGCCATGTTCTTTGCAAATTCCTTTACGGTATTGAAATCAAAAGCTTTTCTTCCGACATCGAGCATAAACCCACGCACTTCGTACTTCGGATAATCTCTTGTGATACCTTTCGGAATCGTTGTTTTGTTCTGTTTTAAAATCTGCAGTGCACTGATCACGCCCCAGTATGCACCGGTTGCTTTTTCTGCTTCGATCTTTACGCTGTCACCGATCGTCATGATATAGCCTTCTTCGTCAAGACCCTGGTCTGTGCTGTTCAGTGTCAGATAAAAATCACCTTTTTTGGCATCGGATTCGCTGCCTTTTACGGTCTGGATATCGTTTCCTGTGATATCTTTGTAATCTTCTGCAAACTGTTTTGCCGTTGCTTCCAGTCCGTCTGCATAAACAATCTTACTGCTGCTCTGGATCACGAAATCACCGGTCTCGCCATGCCACTCCTGCAGTGCCGGGATGACATCCGGTTTTGCATTGGCTCCTTCTGCATCTGTATAACGTCCCGGAACCGTAATGGTAAACTCTGCGGACTGTGCTTTATCTGTGCCGTCTGCATTGCTGATCTGGTAAAATCCTTTTACGGTCTTGGTCTGCAGCGGTTTGTAAACGGTGCCGTCACTTCCGATGATCTGCTCATAATCTGCATCAAACTCTACCGTATATCCTTCCGGAACGGTCGGCATCGGAATCTTTGTCGTATCTGCTGTAACGGTCGGAGCAGTCATAGAATCCGCAATCTTTGCAGCCTGTGTTCTGGTATCTGGAATATCACCTTCGTATACCTGCAGTTCCCATACAGAAATTGCATTCCAGGTAACTCCTGCATTGGTCGGTTCAATCTTTGTAACATTTAACCGCAGGAATTTTCCGGTAACTGCAGTATCCAGTGTAATCTTGTCCGTTGTCGTTGCCGGTGCCTGTGTTGCAGTGTATACATCTCTCCATGTCTGACCATCATCAGATACCTGCAGTGTATAATTAACTGCATTGTTTCGCTGCCAGTTGATAACAAAACTCTTCATGGTTTTGCTCTCAGCCCAGGCAAGCTGTGCCCATGAAGTATTACTCTGATCATGTGACCATCTGGTGTTCATATTACCGTCATTGATCTTTGCGATTTCGTTTCCGCCTTCTGAGTTGGATGCTGTTGCCGTTGCACTCAATGCCAGGTTGGTATTCTCTGCTGCATTTGCTGCAAGCGGCGGGAGCTGTACAGAAGCAAGGATCATGCTCGCTGCCATGGCCATAGCACCGATCTGTTTCATTTTTTTCTTAAACATAAACTTCCTCCTTTTAGTTATGTTGTCAAATGTTGCTAAAAACATATCTAATTTTAACATGATTTTTTAAAAAAGTCCACACATCTTATCTAAAACGCATACAAAATACAGCGCAGTTAAAAAAGATAACAAAAAAAGCCCGATAAAATCGAGCTTTTCAGGATGGACCTGAGGGGAATCGAACCCCTGTCCGAAAGCCTATTCATCAAGGCATCTCCCATCACAGTCATTATTTTAACGTTCCCTCAACGGTGCACCTAATGACAGGTTCACAGCCTCAGTAGCTTCATAAGTTCTTCTGCCGCCGCAAAGCTTTGGCCACAGAGTGCCTCACAGGATTTGATGCCGGTTGGGGAAGCTGTGAGCAACCTCCTGCCGACAAGCAGCCCTTAGGCTGCTAACGCGTAATTATCTTCTGCGTTTATATTTAGTTTCCGGTTTACTGTGCGGTCCCGGCCCGCAGATGGCTTCCCTGACTGCAAAACCCCCGTCGAAACCAGTACAAGCCCTGGTTTGTTTGAAGATAATCTTACAGTACAGTTTATTTTACACCTGAAATTCATTTTTGTAAAGTGTCTTTTTAAAATTTTCACTTTTTATTTTTCTTTGCATCTTTTTATCTCTGTGCGTTTTCCATCTTTACAGATTACGCACCTTAAATTCACGCTCTGCTTCTCTTCGCATATCTTTCTTTGCGATATCCTGTCGTTTGTCGTACAGTTTTTTACCTTTTGCAAGACCGATAGAGACTTTTACCAGACTGCCTTTAAAATATACTTTCAGGGGAACCAGTGTGTATCCTTTTTCTGCGATCTTTCCTTCGATCTTATTGATCTCATAGCGATGCATCAGCAGTTTTTTTACACGCATCGGATCTTTATTAAAAATATTTCCCTTTTCATATGGGCTGATGTGCATACCATAAATAAACACTTCGCCGTTTTCAATACGGACAAAGGATTCTTTTACGCTGCATTTTCCCATTCGCAGGGATTTAACCTCTGTTCCGTGAAGAGAAATCCCTGCCTCATACGTGTCTTCGATAAAATAATCATGATATGCTTTTTTGTTGTTTGCAATCAGTTTTATGGATTCTGCTCCCATATCTTTCCTCCCGTCTCTGACTTATCCCCAAATAGCTGCAGGCACAAAATCAATTGTTGCATTTTCTTTATCAGCATCAAGCACACGTACACGGATGCTCTGACCGAGTTTGTAAACCTTTCCAAGATCTGAGCCAACCATCTCATGGGTATTTTCATTATAATAATACCTGTCATCGTAAAGATTTGCAACATGTATCAGTCCCTCGATGGTATTTGGAAGTTCTACATACATGCCCCAGGATGTAATACTTGAGATTACGCCTTCATATTCTTCACCGATATGCTGCTGCATGTATTCTGCTTTTTTCATTTTATCGGTATCACGCTCTGCCTCATCTGCCCTTCGCTCCGTCTTACTGGAATGTTCTGCCACTTCCGGCAGGATCTCCTGATAATGTGCGATCCGCTCTGCATTTAATCTGCCACGCAGATTTTCCTTGATGATCCGGTGAATCTGCAGATCCGGATACCGACGGATCGGAGAAGTGAAATGCGTGTAATACTTCGCTGCCAGTCCAAAATGTCCGGTACATTCTGTCGAATACCTCGCCTGTTTCATGGAACGCAGGGTCAAACGACTGATCAGTGCCTCTTCCGGTGAATCTGCAACTCTGGAGAGGAGTTTCTGCAGTTCTTTTGGATGGACTTCGTCTTGGACACCTTTCAGTCCATATCCGAAATTGCGGATAAATTCTGCAAGTGCCTGGATTTTTTCCGGATCCGGTGTATCGTGGACACGGTATAAAAACGGAATTTCCTGCCAGAAATATTCGGATGCTACTGTCTCATTTGCAAGCAGCATAAAATCTTCGATAATCTTTGTCGCTGTATTTGCCTCGTATGGTCTGATATCAACCGGTTTTCCTTTTTTATCCAGGATAATCTTTGCTTCCGGAAAATCAAAGTCGATTGAACCGCGTGCACGGCGGTTTTTGCGAAGCAGTTCTGACAGTTCTCTCATCTTTTCAAACATCGGGACAAATTCCTGATATTTTTCGATTTCTTCTGCGTCCTGATCCTCCAGAATCTTCTTCACGCTGGTGTAGGTCATTCGCTGATCCACACAGATCACCGTCTCCGCAATCTGGCTGCCGATCACTTTGCCCTTCTCATCGATGTCCATCAGGCAGCTCAGTGCCAGCCGGTCGCATCCTGCATTTAAAGAACAGATGCCATTTGAGAGCCTTCTCGGAAGCATCGGGATCACCCGATCCACAAGATACACACTTGTTCCGCGTTTCTTTGCCTCCCAGTCCAGTGCACTGTTCTCCTGCACATAATTTGTGACATCTGCGATATGCACGCCCAGATGCCAGATATCTCCATCTTTTTCCAGTGATACAGCATCATCCAGATCCTTGGCATCTTCACCATCGATCGTGACCATCGGTACCTTTCTAAGATCCAGTCTGCCCTGCATATCTGCCTCACTGACCTCATCTTTCACTCGTTCTGCCTGATTGAGCACCTTTTCCGGAAATTCAAACGGAAGATCTTTTGCATAAACAATGGAAAGTACATCCGTCCCCGGATCACTGATATGGCCGATGATCTTTGTGATCCTGCCCTCCGGCTTTTTCTTGCTGCTGCCGTAAGAAGTAATCTCTGCGATCACCTTATGGCCGTTTACCGCACCTTTGGCACACTCCTGCGGGATAAAAATATCCTGAAGGATTTTCTGGTTGTCCGGAATCACAAAGCCAAAATGTTTGCTCTGTTCATAGATGCCAACCACTTCCGTGACCGTATGGGAGATGACCTGTGTGATGCGTCCTTCCTGACGTCTCCCGGTCGTCCCGGAGATCAGAGTCGCCTGAACCACATCTCCGTAAAAAGCATTGCCGATGTTTTCTTCTGAAACATAAATATCATCGTCTCTGCCTTCCACTTCAATAAAACCAAAGCCTTTCGGATGCGTTACAAAGGTTCCGGTAACCGTCTTTTCTTTTGCAATTTTATACTTACCTCTTTTGGAGATTTCAATCTTGCCCTCTGCCAGAAGTTCATTCAGGATCAGCTCCAGATCCGGCCGTTCTTCTTTTGACACCTGGAGGATGATAGCAAGCTCCTTGATCTTCATCGGTACATATATTTTATCGTTCATCAGGTCTAAAAGAACCTTTTTTCTTTTTTCTAACTGTTTGCTGTCCATGTTACCCTCCTTGTTCATCATGCGGGGAATCGGTGTGCTGTTTTTTCTGACCGGTAACGCTAAAAAACACCCTTGCAGTTACCAACCACAAGAGTGTTTTAACGTGTCATGCGTTCAAAAGAACCTGCCTGTGACAATTCTGCAGGTTTCTTAGAAATTCAGATTCAGAACTATGGAAATTACGATAAATGCGATTGCAAGAAACTTTGTGGATTTCACAAGTGTTCCTTCCATAGAACGGCCTTTGTTCTTTCCCCAGTAAGTATCTGCTGCACCTGCAATAGCTCCCAGCCCTGCGGACTTTCCTTCCTGCATCAATACGATAACGGTCAGTGCGATACAATCCAAAATAAAGAGTATATTGATAACTGTTCTCAAGATTTCCACATTAACACCTCCTATACCAAACAAAAACAGTTTAGCATAGTTTGTATTTCTTTGTCAACTTAAATATGCTCTTCAATACGCAATAATTGGTTATATTTTGCAATTCTTTCGCTGCGGCACGGAGCTCCTGTTTTGATCTGTCCGGCTCCTGTGGCAACTGCGATATCTGCAATCATCGTATCCTCTGTTTCACCGGAACGATGCGAGATGATCGCAGCGTACCCGCTCCGTTTTGCAAGTTCGATCGCTTCAAACGCTTCCGTCAGTGTTCCTATCTGATTTACTTTGACTAGGATCGCATTGGCAGCCCCGAGTTTTATGCCTTTTCGCAGACGTCTGGTATTTGTCACAAACAGATCATCACCCACCAGCTGTACTTTCTGCCCCAGTTCTTCCGTCAGGTGTTTCCATCCAATCCAGTCATCTTCAAACAATCCGTCCTCGATAGAAAAAATCGGATATTTTTCAGTCAGTCTCTTATAATATGCGATCATCTCTTCTGTGGTGCGTTCTTTTCCTTCTCCTTCAAACCGGTAGATTCCCTGTCTTTCATCGTAAAGTTCACTAGCCGCCGCATCCAGTGCGATCATAATATCTTTTTTCATCTGATAACCGCTCTTCTCAACCGCTTCCACAATGACATCCAGAACTTCTTCTGAATTTTTCAGGTTCGGGGCAAATCCGCCCTCATCTCCAACTCCGGTTGATAACCCCCGGACATCCAGAATCTTTTTCAGTGTGTGGTAAATCTCTGCACACATCTGAAGTCCTTTTGAAAAATTCTCTGCCCCAAACGGCATGATCATAAATTCCTGGAGATCGACGGTATTGGATGCATGACGTCCTCCATTTAAAATATTCATCATTGGCACCGGCATCTGATGGGCAAACGTTCCGCCAAGATACTGATACAGCGGCAGATGCAGTGCCTTTGCCGCCGTCTGAGCTACTGCCATTGATATGCCAAGAATTGCATTTGCCCCCAGATTTTCTTTGTTCTCTGTTCCATCTATATGACAGAGTTTTTCATCAATTTTCCGCTGTTCCAGTACATTATCACCAATCACACAATCTGCCAGGATCGTGTTGACATGTTCTGCGGCACGCCGCACGCCAAGTCCATTGTAACGTCTTTCCTGATCACGGAGTTCTACCGCCTCAAACTGCCCGGTCGAAGCTCCGGACGGCACAGCCGCTCTCCCAACAATATCTCCCTCAGCCAGTACTTCCACTTCTATCGTAGGATTCCCTCTGGAATCCAGAATTTCCCTTGCGTACACATCTTTGATTGCAATGAATTTCTGCATAAAAAAGACACACCTCCTTGTGGATAGTGTGTCCTTTTTGTTTTTCTTTATACATCGCTTTGCATATACAAAGACTGATCTTCAGAAATTATTTGCGTACCAGCAGAGATTTTCCTGTCATTTCAGCCGGCTGCTGCATACCCATCATCTCGATCAGAGTCGGAGCGATATCTGCCAGGCATCCGCCTTCACGCAGTGTATAGTTCTCGTCATAATTTACCAGAATGAACGGAACCGGGTTGGTTGTATGTGCGGTAAACGGTGCACCTGTTTCGTAGTCGATCAGCTGCTCTGCATTTCCGTGATCCGCACAGATAAACATCTGTCCGCCAACTTCTTTCAAAGCTTCTACGGTCTTGCCTACACATTCATCGACTGCTTCCACTGCTGCGATCGCTGCTGCCTGGATACCGGTATGTCCTACCATATCCGGGTTTGCGAAGTTGATGATGATCACATCATATTTTTCAGAACGGATGGCTCCGGTCAGCTTGTCGCATACTTCATATGCACTCATCTCCGGTTTCAGATCGTAAGTAGCTACTTTCGGGGATTTTACCAGGATGCGGTCTTCGCCTTTGTTCGGTTCTTCTACTCCGCCGTTGAAGAAGAAGGTAACGTGTGCATATTTCTCTGTTTCGGCGATTCTTGCCTGTGTCATGTTATGTGCTGCCAGGAATTCACCGAAGGTATTTGTGATAGAAACTTTGTGGAATGCTACTTCTTTATTCGGAATCGTCTCATCGTACTCTGTGAAGCATACATAAGTCAGATCCAGTCTCTTTTCTCTTGCGAATCCGTCAAACTCATCTGCACAGAATGCACGGGTGATCTCTCTTGCACGGTCCGGACGGAAATTGAAGAAGATTACAGAATCTTTGTCTTTGATTGTTGCAACCGGTGCTCCGTCTTTCTTAACAACAGCCGGAACTACGAACTCATCGTTCTTTCCGTTGTCGTAAGAATTCTGTACTGCACAGATGCCGCATGCTGCTTCTGCACCTTCGCCTTTTACCATAGCATTGTAAGCCAGCTCTACACGATCCCAGCGGTTGTCACGATCCATTGCATAGTAACGTCCCATAACAGTTGCAACCTGTCCGACGCCGATCTCTTTCATTTTATCAACGAGCTGTTCTACATAGCCTTTGCCTGATGCAGGTGGTGTGTCACGTCCATCCAGGAAGCAGTGTACATAAACATTTTCCAGACCTTCTCTTTTTGCCAGCTCAAGCAGTGCGTACAGGTGTGTATTGTGGCTGTGTACACCGCCGTCAGAGAGCAGACCGAACAGATGCAGGGCACTTCCGTTTTCTTTTGCACTCTTTACTGCATGCAGCAGTGCTTCGTTTTTGAAGAAATCTCCATCCTGGATTTCTTTTGTGATTCTGGTCAGTTCCTGGTATACGATACGTCCGGCGCCCATGTTCAGATGTCCGACTTCAGAGTTACCCATCTGTCCATCCGGCAGACCTACTGCCAGACCACTTGCATTGCCTTTTACGAAAGGACACTCAGCCATCAGCTTGTCCATAACCGGAGTTTTCGCCTGTGCTACTGCGTTGCCTTCTACCTTATCATTCAGTCCATATCCATCAAGAATCATCAAAACGGTTGGCTTTTTGCTCATTTTTCCATTTCTCCTTTATATTATAATGATGATGCCGGAGCTTAAAAACCCCGGATTCTTTAACCATATTTGCTTCGCATTTATTCTACATGATTTTCAGGTAGCCGTCAATTCTTAAATCAACGATAACCTGACCTCAGTTTTGTTATTTTCTGCAAAAAATAACAAAAAAACCTCTGGTATGGCAGTACCAGAGGTTTTCTGTGTTTTAATGAATCTTTATTTTCCCATTTTATCGCCCGAACAGCATTATAGCATATAACATTTTAATTTTCAATATTACTTTTTAATTTTTATTATTTAGTTATATCTTTACTGACGGTTTTCACTCATCTTCTTTCTCTTTAATTACATTCAAACTTGATTACTTTTGCATTATTTTTTTCTTATAAAGTAATACTTTTAGATGCATATTGAACTACATTAGGATCGTGTGTTACAATTACTATAGTTTTCCTCATTTTGTTCAAATCACAAGGTATTTTCATAACTATTTCCCTATTCGTTTTACAGTTATCATTCTATTTTCATATCGTTTCTACCATAATTAATGCAAAAATTTCTGAAATTTCTTTCAATCTCCCTACTCTCCGTACACGCGGATCACAGATGACACTTTTTTCACTGCTGTCATCTCTTCAAATGCTTTCAGAGAGTCTTTTACATGGCGTTCTTTTACTTTTTCGGTGATGACTACGATCTCTGCCAGCTCTCCGATCTTCTTTTTCTGGATGATCTGCTCGATGCTGACTTTGCGGTCGCCGAACACGGCGGTTACGGCTGCCAGGACACCCGGCTCGTTTTCTACCAGCATACGCAGGAAGTATTTAGAACAGATGTCATCCATTGCTTTGATCGGCAGCTGTTTGTAGCAGGTGCAGCTGATCCTGCCGCAGCACTCATATTGGAGGTTTCTGGCAATATCAAAGATATCTCCGACCACCGCACTTGCCGTTGGAAGTTCTCCGGCTCCGCGGCCGTAGAACATGGCATCATCCACGGCATCACCATGTACAAAAACGGCGTTGAAAGAATCATTGACGGATGCCAGTGGATGTCTTTCCGGGATCAGCATCGGATGGACGCGTACTTCGATTCCTTCCGGTGTGTTGCGTGCCACGCCGAGAAGTTTGATCACGCTGCCGGTTTCTTTTGCATAGCGGATATCGGATGCGGTGATCTTTGTAATCCCTTCGGTATAAACATCGTCAAAGGTCACACGGGAATTGAAAGCGATCGACGCCATGATCGCTACTTTTCGTCCGGCATCCAGACCTTCGATGTCCGCGGTCGGATCGGCCTCTGCATAGCCAAGCTCTGTCGCCAGTGCCAGGGCTTCTTCGAATTCCATGCCGTCCTGTGCCATTTTTGTCAGGATAAAGTTCGTGGTTCCATTGACAATTCCCATGATTTCACTCAAATGATTTCCGGCAAGGCACTGTTTGAGCGGTCGGATGATCGGGATCGCACCGGCAACCGCTGCTTCAAACAGCAGATCGCATCCGCTTTTCTTCGCCTGATCCATCAGTTCTTTTCCATCGGCTGCGATCAGGTCTTTATTTGCCGTCACGACCTGTTTTCCTGCCTGCATCGCTTCCATGATATACGTTCTTGCCGGCTCCATGCCGCCCATTACTTCGATCACGATCTGAATCTCGTCATCGTTTACAATCTCCTGCCAGCTGTCTGTCAGCACAGAGGCATCTTCGATTTTCCCGGCTGCTTTTTCCAGATTTCGCACCAGGATTTTCTTGATCTTGATCTCGGTACCGATCTTATGCTGCATTTCTTCTTTCTGCATCTGCAATACTTTATATACGCCGAGTCCGACGGTTCCAAGTCCTAAAAGTGCCACCTGGATTTCTTTGTATTCTTTCATTATGATTTGCACCTTTCTGCTTTGTATTTTGTTTTATTTCTGCATTTTATTTTATTTTGTGATCGCATTTTTCTTTGCGGACCACTTGCTGTAGTAAGTCTTTTTGCCGACTGTCATATAGGTTCGGATCTGTAAATAATATTTTTTCTTTGCCTGCAGTTTTCTGATCTTGGCAGAGCTCTTTTTATAACCTTTTACCCGAACCATTTTAGACTGCTTCATGCTGCTCTTTAAGGAATAGCGGATCTGATAACCGTTAATTCGATTCTCCGGCATTTTTGCTGTCTGCTTTTTCCATTTTACGGTCAGTGCCTTTTTCGCCCTGCCGACTTTTGTAAGATTTGTCCCTTTCGGAAGAATCTTAAATGTCAGTGTTTTGATTCCATATTTTTTATATGCACCGCGGAACGTGATTTTATAAGTATATGTTCCGACATTCTTTCTTCCGGATGCTTTTTTCACCGTAAAGGCAGTGTCCGGCAGCTGATCTCCATGCTTGCCGTAGATCCGTACTTCCGGTGTCTTCACTTTTCCATTGTATACATACTGTTCTTTCGAAAGTTCATACATTTTCGGTGCGATCACTTTTTCTGTTCCATCGCTGTTATCAGCATTTCCTTTGCTGTCATCAGCAGCAAAAGAAGAATTATCAACCGGACGGTCTGCATAATCCGGCGTCGGTTTTGCTTTATTGGAGATCAAAAATTCTATACTCCCATTTGAGACATAATATCTGCCATCCGTCGAGACAACATCATAGTAAATCGTTACATAACCCTCTTGTTTGGTTGTGATCGTTCCGTCTTCGCTGACATCTACCAGACTGCTGTCATAATCGCGAAATACAATTTTGGCATTTTCATTTTTATGGATCGCATATTTCTGAATGGAACGATCTGCAAGAATCTGACCGCTGATCCCGGTCGGAACCGTCAGAACCCCATCAGTCATGGAGTACTGACCCGGTGACATATTCAGTCTGAATGCATGACCGGTCTGTCCAAAATAATACATTGTTCCATCAATATTCTCAAGCGTGTAATTGTAAAGAACGCCGTCTTTTCCGGCGTAAGAATCCCATACCGGATCTTCTTCCCCTTCTTCCGGCGGATACCCAAACCAGCCATTTATATAAAGTCTGGAATTTTCCGGTCTTGGCCTTCCGTCTTTATAATATTGTCCGGATGTTCCTCGAAGCAGCTGACCATTGATATCTTCCTGATAGCCTTCTGCAAACACCGGATAAAAGCGATCATCTGCCCGGATTGAGGACCATCCAACACCCGTCTCATCTTCTCTTATAAATTCTCCGTCGTCGTCTGTCCAGTATGCACGTTTATAAGCATTGATCGGCATGCCATATTGCAGAAGCAGCCATTCCCCATTCTGATAAACCTGTGCCCAGGCATCCAGAGAAATGGATGCAAAGGAAGAATCCACACCCTTTCCAATAAGATAAATCCCCTCCACACCGGAAGAATAATAACCCTTTGCAGCAACTGCTGACGGATCGGTCATGTTATAGTTGCCCCAGAGACCGTCATACATTCTCCACTGTCCGTCTGCATAAATATAATTCCAGGCATGTCCTGTGATATCCGATAACTCTTCGATCGTCCATCTGGTCAGATCTGCTTTCCATCCCTCTGCGACAGCCGCACGCAGACCGCAAAGTCTGGCAAGATCCGCAATCAGCATGGTATCTCCGTAACAGTCACCGGTTCTTGTGTAGAATACCTGCGGAGAATAACTGGATGCACTGGTATCGTACTTGATATTTCTTCCTACCCAGCGAACGATCGCATCGGCTTTCTGCGTTTCTGTCGTGCATCCTTCCGTGATCTTCTGTGCCAGTTTTTTCAGTACATTTTTATCCGTCTGATCCATATGTCCAACATAAAGTCCGCGGTCTGTATTCTTATAAACTGCGTTCAGATATTCTATCACTGCCTGAGCCTGAGCATTTGCAACGGTGCTGGCTTTTGTATTGCTGCGTACCGTCCCGGCATGCTCTTTGTTTTCCTCATAATAATGTTCTTCTGTTTTTTTAATAGAAAGCTCATAGGAAGTGGCATCCTGCCAGGAAGTACAGCGGACATAAAGGATATCACCCTTTTTGAAGTCCTGATAGTTCCGGTTAAAATCCAGTACCAAACCGCCCAAATCCGTCAAACGTCCGTCCCGCAGCTTATAAATATCCACACGTGCCATATTTTTTGCATCCGCAAACCGGATTTTATACCTTCCATCTTCCGGAACGGTATACTGTATCCATTTTAATTCTTCTTTGCCTGAAACAGAAACTTCTGTTTTTCCATCTGCCCCGGATACAGTCACATCGCTTGGAACTTCCGGTCTTGTAATTTCAAGTGTCCAGCTGACATCCAGTCGAAATGTTTCTTTGCTGTCTGAAACAATCTGAATATAATAATCCACGTCCTTGTTCCAGCAGATACTGACGCTCGTACTTCCCTGAACCTGATGTGCCACATCTCCGATCTGCCCTGCCAGTTCGTATCCGCCATCTGCTTTCTTCCAGACTGCTACATAGTAGTCTGTGAAATAATCCTCCGAATTGCTCACTAACAAGTCTTTCCATACATCTTTCGTCGGCTGATAATGATACCAGCCGGCCGGAACCCTCCAGTAAGCACCATCATAATATGCTCTGGTTTCTTTTACCGTTTCCGTACCCCACGGAGCCGCACTCTGTATCTGTGCGGATGCTGACAACTGTGTCTGTGCAGATACCGGCAGAATATTAACCCACACCAGAAACAGGCACAATGGGAGCAGGCAGCATATGATCCGCCGGAACTGTTTTTCTCTTTTCTCTTCCATAAAATTCTTTCCTTTCCTTTTTTCTTCATTATAGCAAGGCCATCTGCCATTCTCAACAAATTTTTATCGTTTTGCCCGGTATTTTTTACGGAGATATCGACCTGCCTATGACAGGTCTTTTTTCTTCCAGTTTCCTGTTTTACTGCTTCCCGGAGCCAATAAGGCACTGGACTCGTTTTTGTTTGTCAAACTCCAGCAGAAATAGCTCATATTTGTCTGATCCAGCCTTTTCAGCCATTTCCCGGTATTTATCGTACTGATCTGACCATTGCCACTCGCATCCGACATGCTCATTATGGCTCCATTCATTTGCATAAAAATGCAGAGAATACATGATATTTTTATAATCCTTGATCGGACTGTCCGCCACTTCGTTGTGCGTTCCGTCCGATCCAAGCTGCGACCATGTCGGCGTGCCTGTTTTTACATTCTCATATGAAACAATAATAAAAACATTTATATAACTATCACTTTTTTAAATGGCAAGGTTTTAAACGATTAAAAGTGATCGTTGAAGGTGATAGTTGCAATATTAAAAAACACCCCCAAACGCAATTCAATTAGTAATATTTACTAATTTTCTTTGCATTTGGGGGCGTTTTATTCTTTCTTGTTTGGACTATTTAGCCAAAAATGGCTGATTATTTATAATTTACGATCTGACCGAACTCTTCTTTCAGAGATGCTCCTCCAACCAGTCCGCCATCGATGTCTGCCTGAGCAAACAGATCTGCTGCTGTCTTGGAGTTTACAGATCCGCCGTACTGGATACGGATCTCTGCTGCTGTAGCGTCATCGTATACTTCAGCGATACACTCACGAATCTTGCTGCATACTTCCTGAGCCTGCTCTGTTGTAGCAGTCTTGCCGGTTCCGATAGCCCAGATCGGCTCGTAAGCGATAACGGCTGCTTTTGCCTGATCTGCTGTCAGTCCCTGGAATCCGATCTTAACCTGCTGACGGATGAAGTCCATGGTTACGCCCTGCTCTCTCTGTTCCAGAGATTCGCCGCAGCACATGATCGGTGTCAGGCCATGCTCAAATGCTTTGTGCATTTTTTTGTTGATATCTGCATCTGTTTCTCCGAAGTATCCTCTTCTCTCGGAATGTCCCAGAACAACGTATTTAACGCCTGCATCTACCAGCATGTTCGGGGAGATTTCTCCTGTGTAGGCACCTTTCTCTTCGAAGTACATATTTTCAGCACCCACCTGGATGTTTGTTCCTTTTGCAGCTTCTACTACAGGAACGATGTCGATAGCCGGTACGCAGAATACTACATCAACTTCATCATTTTTTACCAGTGGTTTCAGAGTTTCAACTAATTTTACTGCCTCACTCGGAGTCATGTTCATTTTCCAGTTACCAGCAATAATTTTCTTTCTTGCCATGATCTTATCCTCTTTTCACATATTGTAAAACATCGCCTTTGGCTCGTTTTCGTTAAGTGCAAACGGGATGTTCGCCTGCCTCTAACCTCATGTTTCGCTTCGCTCCCATTCGCTAAGAGCGGCGAACTAAGTAAACACTAAAACTCAAACGTCGACTTCGGCTTGTTTTCGTTAAGTGTTTACTTATCGTTAGCTGCTGCTACGCCCGGCAGTTCTTTTCCTTCCAGGAATTCCAGAGATGCTCCACCGCCTGTGGAGATGTGGCTCATCTTGTCACCAAATCCAAGCTGGTTTACTGCTGCTGCAGAATCGCCGCCGCCGATGATGGTTGTTGCATCGGTATCTGCCAGAGCTTTTGCTACTGCGATCGTACCTGCTGCCAGTGTCGGGTTTTCGAATACACCCATCGGTCCGTTCCAAACAACTGTTTTTGCTGTTTTTACTGCATCTGCATACAGTGCTGCTGTTTCTTTTCCGATATCCATAGCTTCTTTGTCAACCGGGATATTATCTACAGATACGTTCTCTACTTCGATCGGAGCATCGATCGGGTTCGGGAAATCTGCGGAAACAACTGCATCTACCGGAAGCAGAAGTTTTTTGCCAAGCTTCTCAGCTTTTGCCATCATCTCATTGCAGTAGTCGATCTTGCTGTCGTCTACCAGAGATTTACCAATCTCTTTGCCCTGAGCTTTCAGGAAAGTATAAGCCATACCGCCGCCGATGATCAGAGTATCGCATTTCTCAAGCAGGTTGGAGATAACATTCAGTTTGTCTGCTACTTTTGCACCACCCAGGATTGCAACGAACGGGCGAACTGGATTTTCTACTGCATTGCCCAGGAAATCAATCTCTTTCTGCATCAGATATCCAACAACTGCGGTATCTACATATTCGGTAACACCTACGTTAGAGCAGTGTGCTCTGTGAGCAGTACCAAATGCATCGTTTACGAACACATCACACAGAGATGCCAGATCTTTACTGAATGCTTCGCCATTTTTGGTTTCTTCAGCACGGTAACGAGTGTTTTCAAGCAGAACAACTTCACCGTCTTTCATAGCTTCTACAGCTGCTTTTGCGTTCGGTCCTACAACTTCCGGATCAGCTGCAAATTTTACTTCCTGACCAAGCAGTTCAGAGAGACGTACTGCTACCGGTGCCAGAGAGAGTTCCGGTTTCGGTTCTCCCTTTGGTTTGCCCAGATGAGAGCAAAGGATTACTTTTCCGCCGTCCGCGATCAGTTTTTTGATAGTTGGCAGAGCTGCTACGAGACGGTTTTCGTCTGTGATCTTGCCATCTTTCAGAGGTACGTTAAAGTCACAGCGAACCAGGACTCTTTTGCCTTTTACGTTGATATCATCAACTGACTTTTTATTAAGCATTCTTATTTCCTCCTTGTATCATACATACGGATTTTCTAATGTGCATCCTTGCGGAGCCACTTATTTAGCCGCAGAGTCTTCTCCGACTAAGATAAAAAGGGCCCGGTCCAAAAGACCGGACCCAGATAGGTCTTCTTTGTCTGATTTAACAGATTATGCTAATTCAGAGAAGTATTTGATTGTTCTTACCATCTGAGATGTGTAAGAGTTTTCGTTGTCATACCAAGAAACAACCTGTACTTCTGTTGTACCGTTGTCCAGAGGCAGAACCATTGTCTGAGTAGCATCAAACAGAGAACCATATCTCATACCAACGATATCGCTGGATACGATTTCGTCTTCGTTGTATCCGTAAGATTCTGTAGTAGATGCTTTCATCTTAGCGTTGATTTCGTCTACAGTTACTGTTCCTTCAACAACTGCTGTCAGGATTGTAGTAGAACCTGTAGGGGTCGGTACACGCTGTGCAGAACCGATCAGTTTGCCGTTCAGTTCCGGAATAACCAGACCGATAGCTTTTGCAGCACCTGTGCTGTTCGGAACGATGTTTACTGCTGCTGCACGGGATCTTCTCAGATCGCCTTTTCTCTGAGGTCCGTCCAGAGTCATCTGATCACCTGTGTAAGCATGGATTGTTACCATGATACCGGATTTGATCGGAGCCAGTTCGTTCAGAGCTTTAGCCATTGGTGCCAGACAGTTTGTTGTACAAGAAGCTGCAGAAATGATCTGATCCTCAGCTTTCAGTGTCTCATGGTTTACATTGTAAACGATAGTCGGAAGGTCATTGCCTGCTGGTGCAGAGATAACAACTTTACGAGCACCTGCATTGATATGAGCCTGAGCCTTTTCTTTGGATGTGTAGAATCCAGAGCACTCCAGAACTACGTCAACACCCAGCTCGCCCCATGGGCAGTTGTTTGCATCCGGGAAAGCGTAGATCTTGATCTCTTTTCCGTCAACTGTGATGGAATCTTCACCTGCTGATACTGTGTCTGCCAGTGCATATTTACCCTGTGATGAATCGTATTTTAACAGGTGTGCCAGCATTTTTGGGGAAGTCAGATCGTTGATAGCTACTACTTCATATCCTTCTGCGCCAAACATCTGTCTGAATGCAAGACGTCCGATACGTCCAAAACCATTAATTGCTACTTTTACTGCCATGATTAATTTCCTCCTATTATGTTAAATAGTATGATTGCGGTCTTTATTGTTAAAGATTCCACAACTTTCTTCTATTCTACCTAATTTCTGTAAAAAGTTCAAGTATAATTTCAACGAATTTCTCTAGACATTTGTGTTTTATTCTCATAAACTTGTAACAGAGAGAAAAATCAGGTGTTTTTTCCTGAATTTTGCCGTATTTTGAAAGGAGTTTTTATTTTATGAGATCCGATTTTCATCTTCATTCCTCTTTTTCCGCCGATTCCGACGCCCCGATGCGGGATATGGTCGAAAAGGGTATCTCTCTTGGACTGTCTGCCATGTGTTTCACAGAGCACATGGACTATGACTATATTGACGAAGGGATGGTCTTCGAAGCTGATATTCCTTCTTATTGCAAGACGCTTACCTCCCTCAAAGAAGAGTATGAGCACAAGATTGAATTATTATTCGGCCTCGAACTCGGTCTGCAGCCTTATCTGAAGGAGCGCTGCGAATCTCTTGTGAAGAATTGGGATTTTGATTTTGTGATTGGATCATCCCATGTGGTAAACGGACAGGATCCCTACTATCCTGCTTTTTTTGAGGGACGCACCGAAAAAGAGTCTTATATTTCTTATTTTGAATCGATCATTGAGAATCTGCATACCATGTCCTGCTTTGATGTCTACGGCCATATTGATTATGTCGTCCGCTACGGTCCAAATAGAAATCAGTTCTATTCTTATAAAGAATACAGTGACTGGCTGGATGAGATCATCCGTCTTCTGATCGATAAAGGACTTGGCATGGAGATCAATACCGGAGGCTATGCAGCCGGACTTGGACACCCGAACCCGCACGAAGATATCCTGAAACGTTACCGCGAACTTGGCGGCGAGATCGTCACCATCGGATCAGATGCACATGCCCCAGAACGTATTGCGGCTGATTTTGACCGTGCCTGTTCGATATTAAAAAAATGCGGCTTCCGTTATCATGCGATATTCCGCAAACGAAAGCCGACTTTTGAACTTATATAATCGTACCGCCGCCCAGCACGTATCCGTCTTCATAGAGCACCACTGCCTGTCCCGGCGTGATTGCGTGCTGTGGTTCTTCAAAGGTACAGGTAATCTCATCTTCTCCGGTCCGCTTTACATGACAGTATGCCCCTTTGTGATTGTAGCGGATCTTTGCAAATACATGATCTTCTTCCTGAATATCTTCCCTTGCCATGAAATTTAAATGGTTGGCACGAAGAACCGTCTGACAGGCCTGGGCACGGTTTCCGATCACCACTTCGTTTGTCTGTGGTCGGATCTCTGTGACAAAAGCCCTCTCTCCAAGTGAAATTCCCAGACCTTTTCGCTGTCCGACCGTATAATGAATGATCCCTTTGTGTCTTCCTAGGATTTTCCCGTCCGGTGTCACAAAATTGCCTTCCGGAACGGTCTTTCCGGTATATTCTTCGATAAAGGAAGCGTAATCGCCATTCGGTACGAAACAGATATCCTGGCTGTCCGCCTTGTGTGCCACCGGCAGATAAGCTTCTTCTGCCAGTTTGCGGATCTGTGGTTTCTCATAATCACCAACCGGCATGAGTGTGTGGGCAAGCTGTCTCTGTGTCAGGTTATAAAGAGCATAGGTCTGGTCTTTTGCCGCTGTCACAGAATTGCGGATCGCATAACGCCCATTTGGCAGCTTTTCGATCCTTGCATAATGACCGGTTGCAATATAATCTGCCCCAATCTGAAGACTCCGCTCCAGAAGTGCTTCCCACTTAACATAGCGGTTGCAGGCGATACATGGATTCGGTGTCTGTCCATTCAGATAAGAATCCGCAAAATAATCCATGACATTTTTCCGAAAATCGTCTTTAAAATTCATCACATAATATGGTATACCGATCGTCTCTGCCACTCTTCTTGCATCATCCACCGCACTCAACCCGCAGCATCCACCGTTTTCCTGCTGGACTTCCTCGGCTTCATCCTGCCAGATCTGCATCGTCACACCGACTACATCATAGCCCTGCTGTTTCAGCAGCATCGCTGCCACAGATGAATCGACTCCGCCCGACATTCCAACCACTACTTTTTTACTCATAATCTTTTCCGCCTTACTCCTTTGATCATAAAATCTGCACGCTGTATGCTGATCTTAGTACTCCTCTTCCTCTTCTTCTTCGCCTTCATGGATATCAGACTTCGGCTTTTTCAGTCCTTCGATCTTGATGTGGTGTTTCTCTGCGTAATCCCACAGTGCTGCATGGATGGCTTCTTCTGCAAGCAGAGAACAGTGTACTTTTACAGGAGGCAGTCCGTCCAGAGCTTCCATAACGGCTTTGTTGGTAACCTGCATTGCTTCCTGGATATTTTTGCCTTTTACCAGTTCGGTTGCCATGCTGCTGGTTGCAACGGCTGCTCCGCATCCAAAGGTTTTAAATTTTACATCGCGGATGATCCCGTCATCGTCAATGTCCAGATAAATACGCATGATATCGCCGCATTTTGCATTGCCGACGGTTCCGACACCACTTGCATTTTCGATTTCGCCTACATTACGCGGATGATTAAAATGATCCATAACTTTTTCGCTGTACATAAAAATTTCCTCCAATTTTCTGTTTTGTTTTTCTATCTTTATTCTGGCTTATTTTCTGACTATTTCTGTGCTCTGTACAATCTGATCCTGTCTTTTACTGCCGGATTATTTCTGATTCTTTTTCACGAAATCTTCGTAGAGTGGAGACATGCTTCGCAGTCTTTCGATAATCTGTTTGATACAGTCTACAACGAAATCAATGTCCTCCATGGTAGTCTCTGCGGACAGTGTCAGACGCAGGGAACCGTGTGCGATCTCGTGTGGCAGGCCGATCGCCAGCAGTACATGGGACGGGTCCAGAGAACCGGATGTACAGGCAGATCCGCTGGAAGCACAGATACCGTTGTTGTCCAGCAGGATCAGAAGGGACTCACCTTCTACAAACTGAAAACTGAAGTTTGCATTGTTCGGCAGACGGTTGGTTCTGTGTCCGTTCAATCTGGTATAAGGAACTTCCGCCAAAACACGGTCGATCAGATGATCTCTCAGTTCGATCTCTTTTGCGGTACGCTCTTTCATGGTCTTTGCTGCGATTTCTGCTGCCTTGCCGTACCCCACAATACCCGGAACATTTTCCGTACCGGCACGACGTTTACGCTCCTGTGCTCCGCCGTGTACGAAAGAACGGATCTTAACGCCTTTGCGGATGTAAAGGAAACCGATTCCCTTCGGACCGTTCAGTTTGTGTCCGCTGGAACTTAACATATCGATGTGAAGCTCGTCAACATTGATCGGCAGCTGACCGTATGCCTGAACCGCATCGGTATGGAACAGAACGCCGTGTTTCTTTGCGATCTCACCGATCTCTTTGATCGGCTGAATGGTTCCGATCTCATTGTTTGCAAACATAACGGAGATCAGGATCGTATCCGGACGGATTGCTTTTTCCAGTTCATCCACTTTTACGACACCGTTTTCATCCACACCGATGTAAGTGATCTCAAAACCACGTTTTTCCAGATATTCTGCGGTATGCAGGATCGCATGATGCTCGATCTTGGTCGTGATGATGTGTTTTCCTTTGCTCTGATAAGCTTCTGCCGTTGCTTTCAGTGCCCAGTTATCTGCCTCGGAACCACCGGCTGTGAAATAAATCTCATTTTCCTGTGCTCCCAGAGTCTCTGCAATCGTTCTTCTTGCATTTGAAACTGCTTTTTTGCTCTCGCTTGCAAACTCGTAAACACTGGACGGGTTTCCGTAGTATTCTGTAAAGTACGGCAGCATAGCTGCTACTACCTCTTCTGAAGTCTTTGTTGTTGCTGCATTGTCCAAATAGATCAATTTCTTCATATTTACCTCCTGATGCCGCCTGCGGCACAATCTCAACACTTTCTCTTTGTGTCTGCTTTATCCTGCGAATTTATATACTGACCGGACTGCTCCATCTCTCGTTTCCGCTCCTGGCTTTTCTTTGCTTCTGCCATCAGCTCCTCAAGCGTAATCTCATCTACTGCTTTCGCAATGCTGTCGTTGATCCTCTGCCAGACCAGTTTCGTCACGCAGAAATCAGAACTTTCACATCCGCCCTCAGGCTTCAGTCCCTGACAGTCCACCGCTCCAAGCTCTCCTTCCAGAGCCCGCAGTATATCTCCGACTGAAATCTCGGCCGCAGGTTTCGCCAGACGGTAACCGCCCTGGGCACCTCTCGTGCTCTTGATCAACCCTGCTTTTTTTAATTTTCCCGCAAGCTGTTCCAGATAGCTCTCAGATATGTTCTCACGCTGTGCAATGCAGCTGATGGATACGGATTCTTTCTCACTGTATACCGCCAGGTCAACCATCGCCCGCAGTCCATATCTTCCTTTTGTAGATAATTTCATGCTGCCCTCCCATATTGTTTCATGCCGGAATCCGAAATTCTTCTGATCGCGGCACCATTTTCTGGATTAATTCCGAGTGTTTCGCTGGGATTTGTTTCGAATATAGCACCGCATTTCCGTTCTGTCAAGTACTTCCTCCGAATATATATAAGAAAAAATGGAATTTTGTGCTTATGATCCAGAAACATCCGCTCCTGAAAAGCACCGCCATCCTGACCTGTGCCGGTATGGTCAGCCGCATCATCGGTTTCTTCTATAGAATATTCTTATCCAAGACAATCGGTGCGGAAGGAATCGGCATCTATCTTCTTCTTTTTCCGATCCAGACCCTGCTGTTTTCCCTGACCTCATCCGGAATCCAGACTGCCATTTCCCGCTTTGTCTCTGCAAGGCTTGCATCGAACGACAAAAAAGGAGCCAGAGACATCCTTCTTTGCGGTATGATGCTCTCTGTCCTGTTTTCCGGGATTGCTTCTTTTTTTCTTTATCAGAATGCGAATTTTATTGCCGTCTCTCTGCTGCATGAGGCACGCTGCAGCTCCCTTCTGAAAATTTTAAGCTTTGCACTGCCTTTTGCCGGTGTGCATGCCTGCATCATCGGATATTATACCGGGCTGAAAAAAGCCGCCGTCCCTGCCATCTCCCAGCTGGTCGAACAGACCGCCCGCGTTGCCTCTTCGTTCCTGTTCTGGCAGATCATGGTGGAAAAAGGAATCCAGGTAACCCCTGTGCTTGCCATGTATGGTATGCTGACCTCGGAAATCATCGTGGTTCTGTATACCGGAACCCGGTTTCTGCTCCACCATCCGTCTTCTTTTGAAAAAGCATGTCCGTTTTCCGCACACAGTATCCGGGAAATCCTTACTTTTTCGCTGCCCTTAAGTACAAACCGTGTCTGTTTAAGTCTTCTGCAAAGTGCTGAATCCATCTGTATCCCGCTGCGACTGCAGGCTTTTGGCCTTGCAAGATCTGCAGCACTTTCTTCTTACGGAACACTGACCGGAATGGCTCTGCCGCTTGTTCTTTTTCCTTCGGCAGTCACAAACGCCCTCTCTGTTATGCTGCTGCCGGCTGTCTCCGAATCGCAGGCTGGAAAAGACCGCAAAGCGATCGCAAGACTTTCTGTCCGCACCGTCCAGAGCTGCCTGCTGCTTGGCATCCTCTGTACCATTTTCTTTCTGGTCTTTGGAAATCTGTGCGGAATCCTGCTTTTTGACAGCAACGAGGCCGGAACTTACATCCAGATTCTCTCCTGGCTCTGTCCGTTCCTCTATCTTGGCACAACGCTTGCCAGTATTTTAAACGGACTTGGAAAGACCTTTCTTGTCTTCCTGTCAAATATGGCTGCACTTTTTATAAGATTTTCATTCGTCTGGTTTGTCATTCCTTTTTCCGGTATCAAAGGCTATCTGCTCGGACTGCTTTTTTCACAGCTTCTGCACAGCCTGCTGTTGCTTTTCTGCCTGAACCGCAGTTTATCCTGAAATGCTGCCAGGTTTCTGTAGTCTGCTTTTTGTATAAAAAAACATTTCCCGGACATACTAACTTCCGAGGCACAAAAACATCTGCATTTGAAATGCGACCCATCCAAGGAGGAATCGAAATGAACGAATTATCGGAACTTGACCTGCAGAACCTCCGCCATCTGATCGGCGGGTTTGACACCACACACTGTAAAATGACCGCCTACGCACAGGAAGCAGGCGATCCGGCTGTGAAACAGTTTTTCCAGAAATCTGCACAGTCCGCGATGCAGTGCAAACAGCAGCTGATGACATTTCTGCAGTAACAGGAGGTAAGAAAAGATGTTAGATGAAAAGACAATGGTAGCCGACACATTAGCCGGCATCAACGGAGAACTGGTCCGCTATGGCGAAATGATCCCACAGACCGAAAATATGCAGCTGAAACAGGTTTTAAAGCAGTTCCGCAACCAGTGTGAAACTTCTCAGGAAGAGATCTATCAGCTTGCCCGCAGCAAACAGTACTATGTACCGGCCGCAAAGGCGACCGCCGAAGAAATCCAGCACGTTCGCTCCGTCCTTTCCCAGGGTTAGGAAACATGCGTCTGTCATAAGTTTTTCTTAATTTTAAAAACTCTTCCTTGTCAGAATTCGGATTCTATGGGATACTGTTGTAGTAATAACCTGTTGCAGTCAGGAAGTGGGAGTCTTCTTCGGCTGAAAAAAATTTCTGAATTTTACAAGGAGGGGTTTTTTTGAAACTTCACAATTTAAAACATACCTGCATCATCCCGGTCCTCTGTGCGGCTCTGCTGATTCCGTCATACACCGTCCACGCCGACTGGGAGTACAATGCAGAAGAAAATACACTGCGTTACAAGACAAAAGACGGCACCTATCTTACTTCTGTATTTCGTAAAATCAAAGGCTATACTTACTATTTTAATGCCGACGGAACGGTCCACACCGGATGGCTGGATTTAAAAGGCGATCGCTACTTCTTCTCGGAGAGCGGTGCCATGCTGACAAGCCAGTGGATCGGTGACAAATACCTGATGAAAAATGGCAAGATGGCCAGAAGCCGCTGGGTGGACAACCACAATGTCTATGTCAACAAAAACGGTTCCCGCGTGGCAGTCGGCAAAAAATACAAAGCGAAATTTATCAAGACCGCCCAGGGCACGAAATACCGGAATGTGGATGGCACCTACTCTGCAAAGACCTGGCAGAGCATCAAAGGATACTGGTACTACTTTTATTCGACCGGATACATGGCAACAAATGCCCAGCTTGGCGAGTATTACGTCGATAAGAGCGGTCATATGGTCAAAAATAAGATCGTAAAGATCGGCAAATATTATTACCGCTATGGTGCGGATGGAAGATTTGTAAAACGTTCCAAGACAAGGTCCAAACTGATTCCAAAAAAGAAACATTCCAAAAGGCACCTCTCTGATTAAAACAGAAGAAAGGCATAAAAAAGCTTCTTCGATCTATTTCGTTTCGAAGAAGCTTTTCTTTTATTTGATTCTTAAGATCGTTTTCCAATCTCTTACATCCTTTTTGTTCAGCATCCAAGCATCCAGTTGTACATTTCTTCGTACTGTTTTGCGGAACTTGCCCAGGAGAAATCAGCTGCCATTGCACGGTCTACCATCTTGTTCCACTCACGCTTTTTCTCATAATAAATGTACTGTGCATACTTCAGTGTGTTGAACATCTCATGTGCATTATAATTTGCAAAGCTGAATCCCGTTCCGGTTCCCTCATACTCATTGTACGGAATCACAGTGTCTTTCAGACCGCCTGTCTCACGCACGATTGGCAGTGTGCCGTAACGAAGACTCATCAGCTGGCTGAGGCCGCACGGCTCAAACAGGGACGGCATCAGGAATGCATCGCAAGATGCATATATCTTATGAGACATTGCTTCAGAATAGAATATGTTCGCAGATACTTTGCCCTGATATTTCCATGCGAAATGGCGGAACATATTCTCATACTTCTCTTCGCCGGTTCCAAGGATCACAAACTGGACATCCTGCTGGCACATCTCATCCATCATATAGGCGATCAGGTCGAATCCTTTCTGGTCTGTCAGTCGTGATACGATACCAATCATAAACTTCTTGTCGTCTTTTTCCAGACCAAGCTCTTCCTGAAGTGCTCTCTTATTCTTTACTTTTTCTTTGCGGAAATTCTTTGCGTTATAATTTTTTACTATATATCTATCCGTCTCCGGATTGTATTCATCATAATCAATGCCGTTTACAATACCACGCAGGTCATGTGCCCTTGCATTGAGCAGTCCGTCAAGATGCTCGCCGTAGAACGGTGTCTTGATCTCCTCTGCATAGGTACGGCTGACGGTCGTGATCGCATCTGCGTAAACCAGTCCGCCTTTCAGGTAATTGGCATCGCCGTAAGCTTCCAGTTTGTCCGGTGTAAAATAGTAGGATGGAAGTCCGGTGATATCCTTTACGGTCTTCATATCCCACACACCCTGGAATTTCAGGTTGTGGATCGTCATGATCGATTTCATGTTGCAGAAGAACTCGCCCTCGTGGAACTTGTCCTTCAGAAATACCGGGATCAGACCGGTCTGCCAGTCGTGGCAGTGTACGATATCCGGTTTAAATCCGATCAGCGGCAGTGCTGAGAGTGCTGCCTTTGAGAAAAAGGCAAACTTCTCGATATCTTCGTAAATATTTCCATATGGTCTTGGTCCTGCCAGGTAGTATTCATTATCAATGAAATAATAATGGATGCCCTCATACATCATATGAAGCACACCTACATACTGGCTTCGCCAGGACAGATCCATATAGAAATGCGTTATGTACTCTAACTGATTTTTATATTCCTCTTTCATACACATATACTTCGGTATGATCACGCGTACGTCAAACTCGTCTTTATTAAAACATTTCGGCAGCGATCCCACTACATCTGCCAGTCCGCCTGTCTTAATAAAAGGTACACATTCTGATGCTACAAATAACACATTTTTCATAAACTTTTCCTCCTAATCGGTACCGCTTTTTTTCATTATAACGCATTTTTTCTCTATTGAAAAGTGTTATCTGTATATTTTGCACAATTTTTATATTTTTTCTCTGATAAAGCTTCCATCTTGTCCCATCTGTGTTTTCATCGATTCTTGTATTCCAGGCGGATCTTATCCGCGATCAGAGCAATAAACTCCGAGTTGGTCGGCTTGCCTTTGCCGTTGCTGACCGTATAACCAAATAATTCTTCGATCGTATCCATCTTACCTCTGCTCCACGCTACCTCGATCGCATGACGGATCGCCCGCTCCACACGGCTTGGCGTGGTCTGGTGTTTTTTTGCGATCGTCGGATAGAGGATCTTTGTGATGGAATTGAGCATTTCCATATCACTCACCGACATGATGATCGAATCACGCAAATACTGATAACCTTTGATATGTGCCGGTACGCCGATTTCATGGATGATGTTGGTCACATCCGTCTCCAGGTTGCGTTCCATGTATTCTTTCTTGCTCTCGTAGGCATTTACCTTCTGTACTTTTGCGAAATTACGGTCTTTCTTTACTCTTGTGTGCTTGATTCGGTTGATAACCATCTCATTGTCAAATGGTTTCAGAATATAGTAATCTGCTCCGAGGTCAAATGCATCTTCCGTGATCTTCTCCTGGCCGACGGCTGTAATGACGATGAATGCCGGATGTTTGCGGATTTCCTGATCTTTGTTCACCCGCTCCATGACAGTCAGCCCATCGACTTTGGGCATGACCAGATCCAGAAGTACGACATCCGGCTCCTGCTTTTTGATAATATCATACAGATCTTCGCCATTTCCTGCTTTTCCGACTACATTCAGTTCTTCATCACTGCTCACGATTTTATCCAGAAGCTGTAAAACCTTCGCGTTGTCATCTGCAATCGCTATATTCAGCTTATCCATAAAAGCACCTCCATTTAGTTACAAATATGCCAAAAACTACTTGTATTATAAGCAGAACTTTTGGTGGACGCAAGCAGTTCCTGTCGCATTTTTCTCCCTTTTTTCGACAAACTGCCTTCCATTAAGCTTAAAAGAACAACCTTTCTGTCGTATATGGGCGAAAACCGGATGCATACCTCCCCGCTTACTTCTCCAGCATATTTTCTGCAAAAATTGCATAGCCACGGGATGGATCTGCCACAAAGACATGGGTGACTGCTCCGATCAGCTTTCCGTCCTGAAGGATTGGACTTCCGCTCATGCCCTGGACGATGCCGCCGGTCTTTTCAAGAAGATCCTGATCCTTCACCCGGATCACCATGCTTTTGTTTATATCGCGGTGACTCAGGTTGATTTTTTCTATCTCCACCGTATATTCTTTTACGCTGCCGTCAATCGAGCAGTAGATCGAAGCATTTCCCGTATGCACTTCCTGGCGGTACGCTGTCTGTACAAACGAATGGCCGGACAGTTCCTGCGGCATGGCATATAACATTCCTTTGATCCCGGTCTCGGAATTGGAGGTGATCGTCCCGAGAATCTGGTCATCCCGGTAATAGATCGTCCCGGAGAGTTCGCCCGGATTGCCTTTTTCTCCTTTCTTTACCGCTCCCACGCTTGCCCGGTACAGTTTTCCGTCCCGGATCTGCATCAGAAGCCCGGTGTCCACATCACTGATCCCGTGTCCTAATGCTCCATACTGTTTCTGCCCGTCCACATAGGTCATCGTGCCAAGTCCCTGTGTGTCATCCCGCACCCACACACCCAGTTTGCATCTGCCATTCTGCATGCAGACCGGCAAAATCTGACATTCTTTTTCGAATCCATTTCTTATAATAGTGAGTCTGATCCTTTTTCCCTGACTTTTTTCGACGATTTCCAGAATTTCTTCTTTTGTGGAAATTTCTTTTCCATCTGCTTTTACGATATAATCCCCCGATTTCAGTATTCCAAGGGAAGGTTCTCTTTCCATGCCATCTGCATCTGTCACGCTCCCGGTCCCGACAACCAAAATCCCTTTTGTTTTCATAAAAATACCGATCGTATTGCCGCCCGGGAGTACCTGCGGCAGCTCTTTTTGCTGTATTTCAACCGTTTTGAGCGGAACGAATCCCAGAAAAGAACACTGAATCTTGATCTTTTCTTCCGGGATTTTTGTATTTTCCGCAGAAACGGATGCATAGACAACCTCATCTTTTACCATACTTTGAAAAGGGAGCTTTATCGTATCGACATCCTCATAAGATGCCACATTCAGCTGATCTGGGATGCTGCTTTTCAGATACCAGAATCCGCCCGTCACAAGAAAAAAGAACAACAGCAAAAACATCGCCAGCGTGCGATAGATTGCCCTTGTTCTTTCTGTTATTTTTTTCTTTTTCACACACGGTCACCTCATCTTTCCCTGCCTCTGCGGCTGATTTTTGATTTGGTTCTAGTATGTGAAACTCAGATTCTTTTACTCTGGCTCATTCTGGAATCCGTGTCCTCTGGCATTTTTTGCCAGCTGACGCATCTCTTTTGCACTGTCAAGCACCATCTGCGTGATCTTTGCTCCGCCGAGGATCCTTGCCAGTTCGTCGATACTCTCTTTCTCATCCAGCTGCCGGATCGAGGTCTGGGTCTCGTTTTCGATAACCTTCTTTTCGATCATAAAATGCACATCTGCCATCGCTGCGATCTGTGCCAGATGCGTGATACAGATCACCTGATGGTTTCCGGCGATCAGTGCCAGCTTTTCGGATACCATCTGTGCAGTGCGTCCGCTGATACCGCTGTCGATCTCATCAAAGATCAGCGTCTCAACCTTCTCCTGGTCTGCCATCACGGATTTGACCGCCAGCATGATCCTAGAAAGCTCACCTCCGGATGCCGTATCCTGCACCGGACGCAGCGGCTGACCCGGATTGGTGGAAATCATAAAACACACTTCGTCCTGCCCAGATACCATATAATCTTCCAGCAGACGGAAATCGAGTTCAAACTGTACATCCAGAAAATTCAGATCCATCAGAGCCTGCTTCACCTGTTCTGTAAAACGCTGTGCCGCTTCCTTTCGGATGACAGTGAGGTTTTCTGCTTCTTTTTGCAGCTGTTTTTTGCAGGCGGCAAAACGGCTTTTTCGCTCCGCCAGGTATCCTTCGTAGTTTTCAAGTACTGCAAAACGCTGCTTCTTTTCTTCACAGTATGCCTGGATCTTCTCGATCGTATCACCGTATTTCGTCTTCAGATGGTTGATCAGATCAAGCCGCTCCTCTGTCTTTTTCAGCGTTTCTTCATCGACATCCAGCTCATCTGCATATCCGGAGATTTCCCGGTTAAAATCATTTAAAAGGCTGTCCACATCCATCAGTTGGTCATAAAGTGCCTTCAGATCCGAATCGTACTCTGACACGGATGCAAGGCTTCGAAGAGCACGCCCGATCGCTTCTGATGCTCCGCCGGATGCACAGAGCTGATGTGCCTCCAGGACCGATTCCAGGATCTCTTTTCCGTTTGCCAGTCTCTTATAATCGTCCTCCAGTGCCTCATCTTCCCCTTTTTGCAGGGCAGCTTCTTCGATCTCACCAATCTCAAAGCTTAAAAAATCCATCTCTTTTGCTCTGGTGGCATTGTCCAGCTGTGCCTGCTGCAGTTCCTTTTTCAGTTCGCCGTATTCCTGATAGCGGGCTTTATATTTTTCTTTTGCCAGAGCCAGCTTTTCTCCTGCAAAATCATCGAGCAGTTCCAGATGTTTGCGAATATGTAAAAGAGACTGATTCTCATGCTGACCATGGATGTCGATCAGCAGTGTACCGGCTTTTCTGACCATGGAAACCGGAACAGTCTCTCCATTGATCTTGCTGGTCGTCCGCCCCTTTGACAGCCGCCGGCTGATGATCACCTCACCATCTTCCACCGGGATCTCCAGCTCCAGAAGTGCCTGTCGCTGTTCTTCATTTTCAATCACAAAAACAAGCTCCGAAAGTGCATAATCTGCATCTTCCCTTGCAAACCCCTTAAAATTCTGCAAACCAAGGGCAACGGCGATCGAGCCGAGCAGAATGGATTTTCCCGCTCCTGTCTCACCGCTTAAGATATTCAGTCCCTTTCCGAGACTGATATCTGCCTCTTTGATCAGTGCCATGTTCTTCACATGAATATTTGCCAGCATATTACACTCCCATTTCTTTTAATTATGCAGCGGCGTACCGGCTGCAATGATCTTTTTTATCTTATCCATGACGATCAGTGTCTCATCTACGCTGCGGACAGCACACATGATTGTATCGTCCCCTGCGATACAGCCTGCGATCTCCGGCCATTTCATGGCATCAAGTGCCGCTGCCACTGCCATCGCCATACCTGCCACCGTCTTTACGACCAGTATATTCTGTGCCATATCCATCGCCACAAAGCCATCCCGCAGGATACGGAGATATTTTTCATTCATGCCCGTCTCGGTACCCTGCATCACTTTGTAAACCTGGCGGCCTCTGTCGTTGGTTACTTTTGTCAGCTTCATTTCCCGGATATCACGGGAAACGGTTGCCTGCGTCACCGGAAAGCCCTCTGCGTTGAGCTTTTCTGCCAGCTCTTCCTGTGTCTCTATGTCATCTCTGCTGATCAGATCCAGGATCTTTGCGTGTCTGTTGATCTTCACCCTTCATTTCCTCCTACTGGTCATTCATCTTGTTTCTCAGGACTTCAAGAAAACTGATGTTGTTTATCTTTATCAGTCGTGTCATACGGCTGGAACGGTAAATGCGGATACAGTCACCGATTCCCAGTTTGACACAGGTATCTCCGTCAAACGATGCGGCTGCCTCATCCCAGCCCGCGGTATGTCCGTGCAGCAGCTCCACCGTGATCTCCGCATCTGCCGGAAGCACGATGCTTCGTGTGTTAAGCGTGTGCGGTGCGATTGGCGTAAGCAGGATCAGAGAAGCCTCCGGGGAAACGATCGGTCCACCTGCCGAGAGGCTGTATCCGGTTGATCCGGTTGGCGTGGAGATGATGATGCCGTCCGCACTGTAAGAACGTAAAAACTCGCCATTGACATAAATATTAAAGTCAATGATCTGAAGCCTTCCGCTTCTTGCGATCACGATATCATTGAGTGCAAAATCCTGCAGCAGCTTTTTCTTGTGGCTGTAGGCACAGCCTTCGAGCATCATCCGGTCTTCGATCACCACGTTGTCATCGATCAGCCGGTCCAGTGCCTCTTCCATATTGTCACCGTCCACCTCTGCCAGATAGCCGAGTGTCCCTTTATTGACTCCGAGAAGCGGGATATTCCGCTCGATCATGTCTCTGGCCGCCTGTAAAAGCGTGCCGTCCCCGCCAACCACCAGAATACATTCGGTGTCATCCGGGATCAGATTCGCATTCGTATATTTATAAGAACGCAAGCTTTCTTTTCCCTGGCGTTCCTGTATGATGCACTGTTTTCCTCTGAAATTCAGATAGGCTTTGATCTCTTTTGCGATCTTTCCTTCCGGATCTTTCATACTGTTTGATATTACATAAAATCTGTCCATTCTTTATCCAGCCTTATTTATCAAGCGTTCCGTGTGCCTGTCCAACGACTGCATCCACATCCATGTCACCGTCTGTCATCTCGGTCCCTTCCGGCTTTTTCTGCAGATAGAGCAGATACTCAATGTTTCCTTCCGGTCCTTTGATCGGTGAAAAATCAAGTGCCAGCGGCTGCAGATACTGCTCTTTTGCAAAAACAATGACTTTTTCGATCACTTCTTTGTGAACGGCCGGATCACGCACCACGCCTTTTTTGCCGACTTTTTCTCTGCCTGCCTCAAACTGTGGTTTGATCAGACAGACGATCTGCCCATCCTGGCTTAAAAGATTCCGAACCGGAAGCAGTACCTTGGTCAGAGAAATAAAAGACACATCGATCGATGAAAAATCAACCGGCTCTTCGATATCTTCCGGTGTCACATAGCGGATGTTGGTCTTTTCCATGCAGACCACACGCTCATCGTTGCGAAGTTTCCAGTCCAGCTGTCCATGTCCGACATCCACAGAGTAGACTTTTACCGCTCCGTTCTGAAGCATACAGTCCGTAAATCCGCCTGTCGATGCACCAACATCCATGCAGACCTTTCCTTCCAGTTCCACGCCGAAATTTTTCATGGCTTTTTCCAGTTTCAGACCGCCACGGCTGACATAACGCAGTGTATTTCCACGCACTTCAATCTCTGCCGCACAGTCAAACATCGATCCGGCCTTGTCTTCTTTCTGTCCATTGACATAGACACAGCCTGCCATGATCACCGCTTTTGCTTTCTCTCTTGAAGCCGCATGCCCTCTCTGGACAAGCAGCACATCCAGTCTTTCTTTCATCTGTGCTCCTTTTTTGCAGCCGCTTTTAAAGTCCCATGGCTGCCGCAATTATTTTCTTTTCTATCGTTTCTGCATCAATACCGCATTCTTTTTTAAGGATTTCTACGTTTCCATGCTCGATATAAGCATCCGGCAGGGCAATGTTCATCACCTGCACATCGCTTCCAATCTCCTCGTAAAATTCTGATACATGCTCGCCGAATCCACCTTCCAGGACATTCTCTTCCAGTGTCACGATCAGCTTATGCTCTTTCGTCAGTGCAAGCAGACGCTCCTCGTCAAGCGGTTTTACAAAGCGTGCGTTGATCAGAGTACACTCAAAACCTTTGCGTTTCAGATTCTGACGCACTTCATGTGCTGTCTTTACCATGCTGCCGACTGCGATCAGGGCAATGCATTCTTCATCATAGAGCAATTCGCTTTTGCCGTATACGATCTTAGCACGATGCTCAGAAAGCCCGTCATAGGCTTCGCCCCTTGGATAACGCAGGGCGATTGGACCGTCAGAGGAAATTGCAAATTTCAGCATATCGGACAGCTCCCATTTGTTTTTTGGTGCCATCACGCACATATTCGGGATCAGAGATAAATAGGAGAGATCAAAAATCCCCTGATGCGTCTCTCCGTCACTGCCAACCAGACCTGCACGGTCAACTGCAAAGATCACATGCAGGTTCTGGATACAGACATCGTGCACGATCTGGTCAAAAGCACGCTGTAAAAAGGATGAATACACCGCCACGACCGGGATCATGCCGCCCGCTGCCAGACCGGCCGCAAAGGTCACTGCATGCTGTTCTGCGATCCCCACATCAAAGAAACGCTCCGGAAAGACATTTTTAAACCGTTTCAGTCCGGTTCCGTCCGGCATTGCTGCCGTGATTGCCACAAGATTCTCCTGCCTCTCCCCCATTTTTCGCATAACGGTCGCAAACACATCCGTATAGTTGGCTTTTGTCCGCTTATGGAGCGGAAGTCCGGTGGCAATGTCAAACGGCTCTGCCCCATGGAATCTCGCCGGATGACGTTCCGCTGGTGCATATCCTCTGCCTTTCTGCGTCAGTATATGAAGAAGCACCGGTCCGTTCACCTTGCGTGCCTCCTTAAAAGCACGCACCAGTCTGCCGATATCGTGTCCATCGATCGGCCCTAAGTAAGTCAGCCCCATCTCTTCAAACCACATCCCCGGAATAAACAGCTGTTTAATCCCGCTTTTTGTCTTTTTGATCCTGCGGACCACGCGGTCGCCGTAAACCGGGATTTTTTTTAATGTATCCGAAACGCCCTGTTTTAATTCCTGATAGGCATCGTTTGTGCGAAGTTTGCCGAGATAGTCCGACATTCCGCCGACGTTCTCCGAAATCGACATATTGTTGTCATTTAATACAATGATAAAATTGCTTTTCAGCCTGGCAGCATTGTTCATCGCCTCGTATGCCATGCCGCCGGTCAGAGATCCATCTCCGATCACCGAGATCACGGAATAATCTTCTCCCTGCAGATCTCTTGCCGCCACATACCCAAGCCCTGCCGATATGGAGGTCGAGCTGTGTCCTGTATCAAAACTGTCACAGCTGCTCTCACAGCGTTTCGGGAAACCGCTCATCCCCCCGAATTTACGCAGATTTGCAAAATTCTCTCTGCGGCCAGTCAGCAGTTTATGTGTGTAAGCCTGGTGTCCGACATCCCATATCATCTTATCTTTTGGAAGATCAAACACCAGATGCATCGCCATGGTAAGTTCCACCACACCAAGGTTCGATGCCAGATGTCCTCCGCTCTCACTGATCGTGCGGATCAGGAACTCTCGGATCTCATCTGCAAGCAGTGGCAGCTCTTCCTTTTTCAGATTTTTGATATCATTCGGATGATTTATCTTCTCTAATACCATAGTCAATCGCTCCTTATTTTTTCCGGTTGACCAGCATCAGCACCAGCTCTTCCAGAAAATCATTTTTTCGGCCAAGCGACTGTAAGGCAGAAACTGCACGTTTTGAAATCTCTTCCACATCGCTCTTTGCTTTTTCGATCCCTTCGATCGTCACGTAAGTAGTCTTGTCATTTTTCTCATCGCTGAATACCGGCTTGCCAAGCTCGTCCGTCGTGCTTGTGACATCTAAAATGTCATCCCGGATCTGAAATGCCAGCCCGATATCTCTTGCGGAATCTTCGATCACTTTTATTTCTGCCTCCGATGCCCCGGCCAGTGCCGCACCGACCATCATGGACGCTTCGATCAGAGCACTTGTTTTCAGACGGTAAATAAAATCCAGTTTCTCTCTGGAAATCTCTCTGCCTGCAGCTTCCACATCCACGCACTGACCGCCAAGCATCCCGTAAATCCCTGTCTTTTTCGTCAGAATCTGCAGTGCTTTCCCGATCGCCGGATTGCCCGGTTCGATCTCAAAGGCACGCACTGCCGTCTCATAGGCATAATTGAGCAGTGCATCGCCTGCCAGGATTGCCATCGCTTCCCCATATACAATGTGCGTTGTCCTGCGGCCTCTGCGGTACTCGTCGTTATCCAGTGCCGGGAGATCATCGTGGATCAGTGAGTGGGTATGTATCATCTCCATCGCTGCCATAAAAGGCTCGATGATCTGCCCTTCTCCGCCAAACATCCGGTAAGTCTCCAGCATCAGAAGCGGCCGGAGGCGTTTGCCTCCCGCACGCATACTGTAATTCATCGCCTCAAGAACCGTTTTCTGAAATCCTTCTTCTTTCGGAAGATAGTATTCCAGAATCCCGGTGATCTTTTCCTGGCGTTTTTCCATCTCCAGATTAAAATTCATCTGCTTCTCCCTCTTCATTCAAAACAAGAATTTTCTTTTCTACGGTATCAATCTGCTGATTGCAGAACTTTATAAGCTCTATGCCTTCCTGATATCCCAGAAAAGAATCCTCCAGTGTTGTATCTTTCTTCTCCAGTTTCTGGATGATCTCATCCAGACGCAGAAATGCTTCTTCCAGTGTCCGTTCTTTTTCTTTCTTTTCTGTACTTTCTGTCTGTTTTGCCATCTTTACACCTCACCTGCATCCTGCTTGTCTTTCTGAATATCCGTTACCTTCGCCTGCAGCCGTCCGTCCGATACATACACACAGATCGTGTCCCCCTTTTTGACCTGCCCGGTCTGTGTGATCTTCCTGCCGTGTACGTCCGCAGTATAAGAATAGCCCTGCCCCAGCTTTTCAAGCGGAGACAGTCCCTTTAACTTTTCGATATAAATCTGCATCCGGTGCCTGCTGTCCCTGTATTTTTCCCGCATCAGCACCTGCAGACGCTGCCTGTCATACTCCATCTCCTGTCTGGACAACGCAAGCTTCTGCTGCATGGCCTCCGCCAGATCTTCCTGTGCCCTTGCAAGACGCATTTTCTGATCCTGAAGCTTCTCCTGCGGTCCTAAAAGGGAGAGGATTTTCTCTCTTCTTGCCAGCTCATCCCTTTTATCCTGCACTTTTCTGGTTACAGCCTCAAAGAGCCGGCTCTTCTGGCGGTATAACTCGCCCTGGAGGGCTGAAATATCCGCAACTGCAAGCTCAGCTGCCGCCGATGGCGTCGGAGCACGCAAATCTGCCACATAATCTGCGATTGTAGTGTCCGTCTCATGACCTACCGCTGAGATCACCGGGGTATTGCAGGAAAAGATCGCTCTTGCCGTTTCTTCTTCATTAAATGCCCAGAGATCCTCGATCGAGCCACCGCCACGCCCGGCGATAATCACATCAACGCCATACGCATCCAGCATGGCAATGCCTTTTGCCACACTTTCTGCGGCACCTTCGCCCTGCACCAGTGCCGGATAGAGGATGATCTGAATACCCGGATTGCGTCTTCTGGAAATCTGAATGATATCCCGCACAGCGGCACCGGTCGGTGCTGTCACAACTCCCAGTTTCTTCACAAAGGGCGGAATTGGTTTCTTATAAACGGGATCAAACATCCCCATCTCTTCTAATTCTGCTTTCAGTGCCTCAAACTTCTCATAGAGAAGTCCGGCACCGTCTAACAGAATCCTGGATGCATAGAGCTGATATGTGCCGTCTCTTTCATAAACACTGATGTTGCCAAGCACAAGAACCTGCTGACCGTTTTTCATGCCAAAAGCCAGTCCCTTTCTGGCACTGGCAAACATGACACAGGAAATCGTTCCGCTCTCATCTTTCAGCGAAAAATAGATGTGTCCCGATGTATGATATTTACAGTTTGAGACTTCTCCTTTCATGTAAATGCTCCGCAGCACCACATCCTGTGTAAACATGGACTTGATGTAGGCATTTACCTGTCTCACAGTATAGACATTCTGCACGCACCCACCTCTTTTGTCATCCGGCAGTCAAGGGCTCTTTATACCAGTTTAGCCAGAACGCCGTTAATAAATGCAGAAGAGGTATCGCCTCCGAAAATTTTGGCAAGCTCAACTGCTTCGTTGATCGCAACTCCCTGTGGGATATCGTCATCATACTTCATCTCATAGACTGCAAGACGCAGCAGAGTAAGCTCTACTTTCCCCATACGGTCTGTTCTCCAGCCCTTTGCCGCTTCATTGATCTGCCCGTCAATCTGTTCCAGATTTTCTTTGATCTTCTCATATTTTTTTCTGATATAAGTAAGGTCTTCCTGTTTTGCATCGGAAATCCCTTCGTAATACATCATTTCCTGCTGTTCAAGCTCCTCTTCCTTATAGAACTCTGTCAGAAAGAGTAATTTAAAAATATGTTCTCGTTCCTCTCGTCTAGTCACTTTTTCCTCCGCTGTCTTTAAAAGAAAACGTAAAAAATCCGATCACCATCCGGAGTTTAAGTACGCCTTGGGAACGGACTTTTACGCTGCTTTTAAGCTGTTTTATTTTTCTTTTGATATGCTTACATTTGCAATCTGGATATCAACCTTCTCTACTTCAAGACCGGTCATATTCTCGATCGCTGCTTTTACCTTTTCCTGAACCTTTTTGCAGGTCTTCGGTACGCTGTATCCATATGCAATGTTGAGTGCCACATTTACATTTACAATACCGTCTTCTACCTTTACACGGATCCCTTTTGACAGGCTCTTCTTGCCCAGTTTGCTGACCAGTTCGTTTGTGATATTGCCTGCCATGCTGGCAACGCCCTCTACTTCTGTGGCAGCCAGTCCTGCGATGATCGCCACAACTTCATCTGCGATCTGAACCTGTCCCATGTTTCCGTTTTCCAGTGTATATCCGGTCTGATTTTCATCTTTTTCCATGATGTAAACCCTCCTGTCTTAGAATTCTTTGCATCTATCGCTATTATAACACCCGAAAGGTATTTTGAAAAGCTTTTTTAGTTTCTTCCAAACTCGGTCAGCACCAGACCTTCGTTTCGATCCAGTGTCATTCCGATGCTCCAGGAATTTACCCACAGAAGCAGCGGATTGCCCTTTAAGTCTTTGATCTTCTTCATATCGGATGTTCCGACCAGCTTGTTGAGGTCGATATCCTTGTTCTCGATCCAGCGGATGTACTCATACGGAAGGGTTTCCATACGGATCTCCACGTTGTATTCATTCTCCAGGCGGTACTTCAGCACCTCAAACTGCAGCACGCCGACAACGCCGACGATGATCTCTTCCATACCGGTATTGTACTCCTGGAAGATCTGGATCGCTCCTTCCTGTGCGATCTGCGTGATCCCTTTGACGAACTGTTTTCTCTTCATCGTATCGACCTGACGCACTCTCGCAAAATGCTCCGGTGCAAACGTCGGAATGCCCTCGTAGGCAAATTTTTTGCCCGGCATACAGATCGTATCTCCGATGGAAAAGATGCCCGGATCAAACACACCGATGATGTCACCTGCATAGGCCTTGTCCACGATATGACGCTCCTGTGCCATCATCTGCTGCGGCTGGGAAAGACGCTGCTTACGGTTTCCCTGCACATGGTAAACTTCCATACCGGCATCAAATTCTCCGGAACAGATTCGCATAAATGCAATACGGTCACGGTGAGCCTTGTTCATATTTGCCTGGATCTTAAATACAAAAGCAGAAAAATCCTCTTTGATCGGATCGATCACGCCGATATCTGCCGTTCTCGGAAGCGGCGAAGTTGTCATCTTCAGGAAATGTTTCAGGAAAATCTCCACTCCGAAGTTTGTCAGGGCAGAACCGAAAAACACCGGGGAGAGTTCTCCTTTGCTGACCAGCTCCTGGTCAAATTCTGCACTTGCACCGTCCAGAAGCTCGATCTCTTCGAGCAGCTGTGCTTTCTGATCACTTGTCACGATCTCATCGATCTCCGGAGAATCCAGCGGGATCTCTCTTGTCTCACCCTCTTTGGTACCCTTCTCTGTATCGGTAAAGACGGTGATCTTCTGGCTTCCACGCTCATAGACACCTTTGAAATTCTTTCCGGAACCGATCGGCCAGTTGATCGGGCAGGTCGCAATGCCAAGCTCCTTTTCGATATCATCGAGCAGATCGAAGGTATCATTGGCATCACGGTCCATTTTATTGATAAAAGTAAAAATCGGAATATGACGCATCACACAGACTTTAAACAGCTTTCTGGTCTGTGCCTCTACACCCTTGGAAGCATCAATGACCATGACTGCAGAATCTGCTGCCATCAGCGTACGGTACGTATCCTCTGAGAAGTCCTGATGACCCGGTGTGTCCAGGATGTTGATACAAAAACCATCATAATTAAACTGCAGCACGGAGGAAGTTACCGAAATACCTCTTTCTTTTTCAATTTCCATCCAGTCTGAGACTGCATGGCGTGCCGTTGCCTTTCCCTTTACAGAACCTGCCAGATTGATGGCACCTCCGTACAGCAGGAATTTCTCTGTCAACGTTGTTTTTCCGGCATCCGGATGCGAAATGATCGCAAAAGTTCTTCTTCTTTTAATTTCACTTGCTATATCAGCCACTGTGCTTCCTCCATGTTCTTTGTTCTATTGATCTGTTTTATCCTATAAGATTGCTTATTTCAGTAAATCTGAAACTTACAATCCACTTTCACTGCCTGCTCACGAATGCAGCTGCTTCACGAGCTGTATTCAAACAATCGCTATTTTAACAAGCAAGTTTCAAGCTGTCAAGCAAGCGGCCATACTTTTCCCATTTCCTGTGCAATCTCTTTTATCTTCTCCAGAGAATAACCGGTATACCGCATGATTTTATCGGTCGGTTCCGCTTCCCGGATCATCATCTGTGCAAGGTTATGGCTCTTCTGTTCTATTCCAGACTCGATTCCACGCTCTATTCCCTGCTCTATTCCACGTTCTATTACCAAGTCTGATAAATTACACATAAGGTTCATCTCCTTTTAGCTCATTGATATTCCTTTTCAGGTCTTTTTCTATCTGACATATCATTTCTTTTGCTTCTTCCCGGCTGATCTGTTTCTTGTCAAAATCCTGATATCTTGCATAAATTTTCTGAAATGGATATGCTTTTTCATTGAGATGTATTCCTACTGGGATCAGATAATCGTACTTACACAGTTCTTCTATCGGAGAAGAACACTGGTAGCGTGTGATGTCATCTTCTTGCATCAGAATATCCAGTACCCACTTCTCGATTTTTCCGGAAGGATGCAATCCTGCGGAACGGACATACATTTCTGTTTCTTCTTCTCCCATATATTCAAGAAGTTGTGTAACTCCACTGTTTTTTCGATCCAGAAGCAGTATCTTGATTGGTTCTTTTTTCTGGATGTATTTTTTAATATCTTCTTTCTGATATTCATATTCCAGGCTGTCAATCGCTTTTTCCAGTCCGGCATTAATTTCTTCCTGGTTGAAAACAGTTCTCATATCCTTAGCAATCTGAATCGCAGCTGCTTTTACATAATAATCATTGCTATGCTCTAACATATAGAAAAGACGATCAAATCCTTTCTTCCCTCTTGCCAGAATTTTATTTTCCTCATAAAACAGTCTTACCCAGGTCTTTTTTTCTTCTGCCTCCATTGTTTCTGCAAAACGAAGATACGCGTTCATACTTCTTTCGTTCCATGAAAAACAATTTACCCATACATCAAAAAAACTTAAGACGGCATATCCCCGCACCAATATCCTTTCATCTTCCATCAAATCACGCAGACGGTTCAGACTTCCCCTAGTTCTTCCAATACAGAGGGAATCAACTGCATGAACACATACCAATTCAGCCTTATCATAAGTCATACGATACAGCAGGCTTTCATTTTCGATACTATACCATCCTACCAGAATTTTCACTGCTGTCCACCGGACATCCTGTTTTCTGCTTTGGAGACATTTCCGCAAAAAACCCATCTCTTTTTCATTCAAGATCAGATATTTATCATCCAATTCTTCGATTCTTTTTATTTTTGTTTTTATCACGGTATCCCCCTATTCCCATCTGTCGTTTATGATTTTATTATCCCTTTTTCCTTCATCTCCAAAGGAAATACCGGATACATGATCAATTTTTCGTCTGCTTTTGTCAGCCATTCTTTCATTTCCGGGCTATAGATCAAGATTCTTCTTGCATGTCCACAAGTATATTCATATGTTGCGTTGATATGTCCCCAGTTTCCCAGTTTTTCCGTATCCAGATAAATATTATGAAATCCCCGGTCTGGTTCTTTTTGAACCCGCACTTTTTTACAGCGGCTGCATGCTTCTGTTGTCCGGTAGCTTTCACATTGAAATGCTCCCTTTTCCAGTACATTTTCTGCTGTAAACTGATACCCTGCAACTTTTTTCAAAATTCCGCTATAATATGCCGGAATAAAATTCTTCTCGGAAATTCCTTTTTCTACAAGATATTCATACATTGGAATAGTAGCAAACATATCCAACTGTCCTGGTCGGGTAAATACTGCCTTTCTTCTGTTCAGATCCTCCAGTTGCTTTTTCTTTTTAAAGGTATATTCTCTGTTCTGGAAAAAAGTTTCACACTCCGGACACAGACTTTCATATTCCTTTTTCTCATTTTCTTCAAATTCATATCCTGCCAGATCAATATAATATCCGATTGCATTTTTCTCTTCTTCCGGTGTATACTCCGGCATATAAGAGCACCAGATATCCGGTTCTATGATATCCAGTAATTCATCGTCATCTTCTTCGGAATCTTCATCGTACTGAAATACCTGGTCAATTTCTTTCTGTAATTCCACAAGTTCTCTGTAGATGGCTTCCTCAATGTCCACGGTAAACGCATATCTTTCCATGGAACTGTACAGTTTCTCTGCCTTACATCCCAGCTTTTGCATCAAATCTATTACTTTCTGCGTGTAAATGGATTCATCTTCCTTATCAATATCAATTCTGAATTTTGCGTATACTTTCATTTGTTTTTTCTCCTCTAACATTTTTCATGAAACTGTAAATGATTCGCTTTTCTTTTCCAGATCTGCTTCTATCTGGCATATCATCTCTTTTGCTTCTTCCCGGCTGACCTGTTTCTTATCAAAATCCTGATATCCTGTATAAATTCTCTGAAATGGATATGCTTTTTCATCGAGATGGATTCCTATCGGAACGAGGTAATCATACTTACACAATTCTTCTATCGGTGAGGAACACTGGTAACGTGTGATGTCATCTTCTTTCAGCAGAATGTCCAGTACCCACTTCTCAATTTTTCCAGAAGGCTGTAATCCTGCGGAACGGACATACATGTCTGTCTCTTCCTCTCCCATGTATTCCAGAAGCTGGGTGACTCCACTGTTTTCCTGATCCAGAAGCAGTATCTTGATCGGTTCTTTTGTCTGGATGTATTTTTTAATATCTTCTTTCTGATACTCATACTCCAGGCTGTCAATCGCTTTTTCCAGTCCGGCATTGATTTCTTCTTGATTAAAAATGCTTCTCATATCCTTCGCAATCTGAATTGCAGATGCTTTTACATAATAATCACTGCTGTGCTCTAATATATAAAAAAGCTTTTCAAATCCTTTCTTTCCTCTTGCCTGAATCTTATTTTTCTCATAAAACAACCTTACCCAGGTCTTTTTTTCTTCTGATTCCATTGTTTCTGCAAAACGCAGATACGCTTTCATGCTTCTTTCGTTCCACGAAAAACAGTTCACCCACACCTGAAAAAAACTCAAAACGGCATACCCCCGCACCCGACTCCTTTTATCTGCCATCAGATCACGCAGACGGCTCAGACTTCTCCTTGTTCTCCCTATACAAAGAGAATCTGTTGCATCAACACATACCAATTCTGCTTTGTCATATGTCAGGTTATAGAGAAGCCGTTCATTCTCCGGTGTATACCAGCCAACCAGAATTTCTGCTGCCGTCCACCGGACATCCTGTTTTCTGCTTTTAAGGCATTTCCGCAAAAACTTCATCTCTTTTTCATTCAGGATCAGATATTTATCATTTAATTCTTCGATTCTTTTTATTTTTGTTTTTCTCACGGTGCTTTTCTCACATTTCCGTATATGATTTATTTTTACTTGTATACAATCTAATTTCTTCTCACATTACCACTAGAAATGATTTTCCTTTTCCAGATCTGCTTCTATCCTGCATATCATTTCTTTTGCTTCTTCCCGGCTAATCTGTTTCTTATCAAAATCCTGATATCCTGTATAAATTCTCTGAAATGGATATGCCTTTTCATCGAGATGAATTCCTACCGGAACAAGGTAATCATACTTACACAGTTCTTCTATCGGAGAGGAACACTGGTAACGTGTGATGTCATCTTCTTTCAGTAGGATATCCAGTACCCACTTCTCAATCTTTCCGGAAGGATGCAGTCCTGCAGAACGGACATACATTTCTGTCTCTTCCTCTCCCATGTATTCCAGAAGCTGTGTGACTCCGCTGTTTGTCTGATCCAGAAGCAGGATTTTGATTGGTTCTTTTGTCTGAATGTATTTTTTAATATCTTCTTTCTGATACTCATATTCCAGGCTGTCAATCGCTTTTTCCAGTCCGGCATTGATTTCTTCCTGATTAAAAATGCTTCTCATATCCTTAGCGATCTGAATTGCGGATGCTTTTACGTAATGATTGCTTCCATGCTTTAATATATAAAAAAGTTTTTCAAATCCTTTCTTTCCTCTCGCACGGATTTTATTTTGCTCATAGAAAAGTTTTACCCAGGTCTTGTTTTCTTCCGCCTCCATGGTTTCTTCAAAACACAGATACGCTCTCATACTCTTTTCATTCCATGAAAAACAGTTCACCCATACCTGAAAAAAACTTGCAACTGCATATCCCCGCACCAATGTCCTTTCATCTTCCATCAGGTCACGCAGACGGCTCAGGCTTCTTCTGGTTCTTCCTATGCAGAGTGCATCTGCTGCCTCAACACATACCAGTTCTGCTTTATCATACGTCAGATTATAAAGAAGCCGTTCATTTTCCGGTGTATACCATCCAACCAGAATTTCTGCTGCCGTCCACCGGACATCCTGTTTTCTGCTTTTGAGACATTTCCGCAAAAACTTCATCTCTTTTTCATTCATGATCAGGTATTTATCATTTAATTCTTCAATTCTTTTTATTTTTGTTTTTATCACTGTGTCCCCTATTCCCACATATAGTTATGATTCTATTATTCCTATGATGCCTTCTATTATTTTTTATAGGACTACAAAAATCAAAAATCTTCGTAGCCCCATATTTTTAAATCAAACGGCAGTATTCTCTCTCTACCTTGCCTTCATCTGAAGTAACATATTGCAAGATACCACCTTTTTCATTGAAAATCATGCTAAAATCCAACTCTTCAAGATACTTTTCTACATACACGGCTAATGTTTTCATTTCTCCTGCATAAAAGCAATCTTTAAACCAGCCATTACTTCCAATCATATAACCCTGAACTTTGTTGTCTGCTTTTTTCAACTCATTCTTAAATTCTTTTTCAGATATCGCTTTTACTGTATTTTTGTTTAATATTTCCGGTCTTTTCGCCAAAAATTCCCAAAAAGCTTCTTTTTCATTTTTACGATATCCCTGCTTTAATTTTTTCCTGCATCGTTCCTGATATTGGGAAATTATATACCTTTGAAGTACAAATTTCTCTGCTTCCTCATCCCTAATACAAAGCAAAACTTCACCCTCTTTTATCCATTTTTCCAGAGGATATCCACAATAAAACAGTGCCAGCATTTCTTCACTGTTTTTACAGAAATAATCTTTATCAACATGAAGCATGTAGCATTTTTTCTTTTCAATCCACGTAATGCTTATTTCATATAATTTTGTTTTTCCGTAAATCAAGCCTGCAAATAAAAAGTCAAGGCTAAATTGAAGAACATTGAAAATTTTATACAGGTTGAAAATTAGGTATC
>NZ_WQNP01000144.1:0-1821 GCF_018783905.1 Ruminococcus sp. MCC718 | reverse complement strand
CAGAACCAAATCTGCAACCTGTATGATGTTGAGCTGGTTATCCAGACTGATTGCATTTTCCACCGAACCGTCTGAGAACAAAAGCTGTGCAAAATCATAGTCCGTAAAACTTTCGATATGGTCTGCAATGTTACGGGATACGGCGGTATCCTCTTTTCGCAGTTCCTCAATGACCTGCAACAGCCCGTGGTTCTGATTCTGGGATACCGTGCGGACAGCTTTTCTAAGGACAGGGAACTTTTCGCCGTCCCTTGAAGAAATTCCTGTAAGGAATGTAAGAATGTCGATGGCAAGACTTTCAGCGTCCTTGACATCTTTCATAATCACATACGGGTCTAACAGTCCTTGATTGCTGGAATCACTGGTAATGTTTACAATGTTGATTTCCTCTGCAATCTCCGGCAGTGTTGCTTTCCAGTTTCCACGCTCACTTTTCGGGTCTAGGATAACTGCCTGTCCACCGAACAGGACGGAATAATATACCAGCAGGTTATTACAGAATGACTTTCCACCGCCAAGCGAACCCACAAAAGCAGAAGCCAACGCATTTGTGACCGTACCTTTTACCCCTTGACTGGCAAGGGACGGTTGCAGGTAGACATTTCTTCCTGTATCCACGGAATATCCGATATAGATTCCTGTATTTTCGCCCAACATCTGGGTAGCACCGAAGCCAAGTCCGGCTAAAAAATCGGATTTCACATACTGGATATAATCATTGATATAACGCTTGCTGGCAGGAAGAAACTCTCCATGCAGTCCCATCATATCTCCGGCAGGGCGAACCAGTTTCACATTCAAATCATCGTAAAAGTCCTTGACTTCATCACAACGGCGTTTCAGTTCGTCAAGATCGGGTGCAGACACCCGTATGACGTAACTTAACTTATACATACTTTCCTTGCTCTGGTCTAAATCTGTTTCCAGTTCATCGACACTGTCTAAGGCTTCCACCACATTGGAACTTGTTTCATTTCCTGCTTGATAGGCGTGATTGTCCAAGTCTTTTAATTCCTTTTTCTTATTGCGGACAGTGGTTAAGGCTTTCTTATTTCCCACAATTTCAACATTCATGGACGTATCCACAGGGAATGTGAACTGCTGTTGCTGGAAATAAAAGATTTCCGATGATGGGAAGTCCAGCTCCCCGACAATGGCATTGACCGTAAAGTAGGACACATAGCTTTCGCTGTCCTCATGTTCCAGACGCAAATATCGCTGGCTTTCTTCCACCACGCAACGGGTAGGACGGATAAGGTCATAATACTTAATCAGTGTTTCCCTTTTTAATTTTCTTTTTGGCAGAGGATACACATAATCTTCATAGGCTATCCCGTCCCTGCCGTAGAGGTGTTCCATCAGATACGCAAAGTCTTTGGCTTCCAGTCGGCGGATTTTGAACCTACGGGAGATTTTGTTTTCCAGCAGTTTTTCCATCTTCACATAACGGTTGATTTCATCATTGTTCATGGAAACAAAGTCATTCATCAGCGTGTGTCTTACCTCATTCAAAAACTCACGGAATGTCAGAAATACCGATTTTTTGATGTTCTTCAGATTGACTTCGTCCTCTGTGACCATGAGCTTGAATCCCAGAAAGAAACGGTAATCCACTTGATTGTCGCCTATCATGGATACAAGGGCTTCGGTCTGGTCGTCTATCTTTTGGATTGCTACCTCACGGAGCTTTCCAGTGACCAGCTTTTTGGACTGTTCCTGTATGCTTCGGATTGAGCTTTCGGTTGCAATCTGCAACGCATGAATCTTTCCCTCACGGGACTGTGCGATAAGCTGACGGAAGCTGTCATGCACAAGGTATTT
>NZ_WQNP01000019.1:0-6062 GCF_018783905.1 Ruminococcus sp. MCC718 | reverse complement strand
ATATTTTGCCATAGTCTTTTCCCCCTCACTCCCTCTCGCCTTGACCGCTAATCTTATCAATAGGTTTTTTTACCTTTTTTCGTTAATTATAAGGGAGTGCCTTTTTGGTGTCAATACTTACCCCTCACTCCCTCTCGCCTTGACCGCTAATCTTATCAATAGGTTTTTTTACCTTTTTTTATCTAACTAGATATATTTTCACCTACCAAACATGCTAGACGCTAGCATAAGAAATACTAAAATATTACAGACCATACCGCCCCAAAACAAGTACAGTTTCAAACCCTCATATCTGAAAAAGCTGTTTTTGCTTTCCTCCAGCTCCCGGATCTTCTGCTTCATCACGCTCGTAAGTGTATCAGACTGCTTCTCAAGAAGCTTTGTAGCCCTCTGTATAGCCTCTATATTCGCCTGTAATGCCTTTCTAACCTCTTGGACGGTATTTTCCTTAACCTCATCTTTCAAACTCCCAACCTCGCCCGATATAGCGTCTTGAAGCAATTCGTTGCTGTTCTTCAGTAGCTCTACGCTCTGCTTCAGCTCGCTGATGAGCTTCCTGTTCTGCTCTGCGTCTCTCTGCCTGTTCCGCTCTGCCCTTACTTGTTCTTGATTTGACTGCTTCATCAATTCCTCGCAGTTCTCGCTCGACATCGCCAACGCTTCTTTGAGCAGACTGTTTTCCAGCTCTGTCCGGCTCTGTCGGTTTAACTCTTGAAGCTGCTCTCTTGGACTGCTCTGCTTCTGCTGTTCGTGCATTTCTCTCAAACTCATGCTCCATACTCTCCTTTCCGAAATCCATATTGTAGTATTTTTCCAGCTTATTATCCCTGATTTTACAAGCCTTTTCTCCTGCCTGTCCCCTGGCTAAGTCGGTATATGTGATGTACTTATGGCTGTCCTGCCAGTCCACCCCGTACCCTCTTTCATTCATCAGCCGGATAAATGTTTCCCGGCTGGTCGCTGTTTCCTTACAATCCAGCACCGCAAGGGCAATATCCTGCACATAACTTTTGACATTCCCCTGCTCTGCCTGTTTCAAAAGCTGGTAGGTGTCTTTGCTCCATGCCACCGTTTCTTCCCGAACTTCTCCAGCAAATGTCTTTCCTTTCTCCGGCACATGCAAGCCCTGTTCCCGACTCTGCTCGTTGCACCGTTCCTTTAGGTCTTTAAGGTCGTGCTTACTCCATTGGAGCTTATGACCGTTCTCATAATTTACGGAATTGACAATAAAGTGCGTGTGTATATGCCCCTTGTCTATATGCGTGGCTATCAGTACTTCATGCCCTTTCCATGCCTTTGTATGCTCTGCCAGTTCGACAGCGTTCTTGTGAGCCTGCTCCGGGGTTATTTTCTCGTCCTCATGGTAGGATTGCACATAATGCTTATAGGTTCTTCCGTCCGTCTTGCCCCACAGCTCCTTTGTAGCTTGCATTTCTTCCTTGACCGTCTCCGGCTCACAATGTAGACCGCTGACAAGCTTCTCCTCTGTCTTTTCTTTTTTCGTCACATAATCTATTGCGTGCCCTATGCCCGCCTTTGAAGATACTGCCTTAATGACTGCCATACTTTGTTCAGCTCCTCTCCATGCTTCCGCACTTCCGCTTCACTCGGCAACATTCCCCCCTCATTACACCGCTTTGCTATCTGGTTGAGGTTGTTCCCTATCCGTTTCAGTTCCGGGATAAGTTCCTTGATACCGTCCATATTCACGATCTGCTTCTCCAGCACGCAGGAAAGGATATACTCCTGTTGGTTCTTTCCACTCTCTAAAATCTTCTGCTGCAACTGCTGGTATTCTTCTTCACTTACCCGGAATGATAATTGTTTAGGTCTTGTCTTATTCATGGCTGCTTTCCCTCCAGTTCCCGGACAATGTTCTCCTTTCCCCGGATAACCTGCACCCCAGTAAGGACTTTCGGGGTATCTGTAGCAATCCCTACCATTTTCCCGATACACAACCTCAGACAGTACACACTTTCCATTAAATCGGCATGGTCGGAAAAGGACGTTTCATAGTCCACGCTTCCGTCCGCATAGCTCTTTCTGATGATGGCATGGTATCTTCCAATCTGGAACTTTCCAACTTTCATAGTCCTTTCCTCCCTATTTCTTTTTCGTGCAGTTCATCTGCGTATTCAAAACCGTATTCCTGTGCGGCTATCTGCTCCAGCCTTGCCATAGTCTTTCTTGCTTCCCACTGTTCATCTTCGTTCCGGGCGGTCTGGAAGTCCAACACCGCTAGACGATACTGATTTTCGATATATTTCTTATCCATGCTGACCTCACTTTCTCGGTGGTAGCACCACCGCATAATGAGCCTGTCGGCTCGCTTAAAAGGGGGATTGAAGGGGGGCTTGCCACCCTCACAAGTTCTAAAGTGGTAACACTTTAGGGAACTTGCAATATATCCGCTACACATATTATAGCATGATAGACACCCTATATCAAGCGGATATATTCGTGCGTATATTCTGCCAAGAATATAGTGGAGCTTACTTCCTCTTGGGCGACTTTGGAAGTGTAGGAGGGAGACAGTCAAGGGCTTGTTTTTTATCTGCAGTATGAGCTTCGGCTTGCCGATCAGCGAATGCAGCAGATAAAAAATGGTCGCAGACCACCCTTTACTTTCTTCCGCCGGAACGGACAATGAAGCACAGGGGGAAGTAACGGAACGGACTGACAGCCATTTTCCCCTCCGACATGATATCCAACAAAAAAAGAGTATCAAGGGGAAACTCTGCGGTCTTTCGACCGCCCTTGACACTCTTTTCCTTATGGCTCTGACAATAAACAAGGGGAAATGGCTTCTTGTGGCATTTCTGCCAATATAAATACATTTTTGTCTTTTTCCTCTCTGTCTATGCCAATATAGTCGCCCACTACATCTGCGTAGAAAATTTTATTTATTACCTTTGTTCATAATCATAAAATCCAAAAAATATCCTTGCAAACATTAACTCTAAAAATTATCTATACTGATTCATAATATCAAATAATGATTCATCGATCCTTTCTGCTTGATTATATCCAAGCGAATTGTAATTTGTATGAATACCAACACACCTATAATTTCCATCATTTTTATATACCGGCGATCCGCTTTGACCACCTGTTGTATCAATATAGTAACTTAATTTGAATGTACCGCTTGCTGCAATGCTTCCAGACATTGACCACATTTGAGCATTTTTTTCTACAGGATATCCCCTTACAACAATACCCGTTCCAACTAAACTTGATGTTGTCCATGAAGCACCAAAGTATCCCGTTGAACTACCTATATCAGAACTAAATTCTAATAATCCCCAATCATAATTAGAATTTTCAGATTCTATATATTTTGTATCAGTATGTAACACTGAGGCATAATGTACCCCATAAGGTGATGTTCCACCATTACTTCCCGGATAAATTCTAACCCATTCTGCCCAACCGCCTAAACTTGCATCATAAACACAATGTCCTGCTGTCATTGCAACACGTTCTCCATACATCCATGCTGTTCCGACATATAAACCATCGTCATCAGGAAACTTCATTTCCATATAACAAATTGCAGAATTAGGATATGCAGTAGTATCTGTTATCCTATATCTGTTGTCTGGACCTATAACTTCCCTTGTCGTAGGATCAACTTTCATTCCTTCCGGAATAAATGGCTCCATAACATCACTACTATTTTTGTTAAGATTGGCAGGAATCTCGTTTACTGTAATTTCACCGGTTGTTAAATTTTTGCTTATGTCTTGACGTGGTCCTAATTCTGCTTCTTCTGGTTCACTCGCTAACACCGTAATTGAAGATAAGATACTAAGCATTACTGCTAAAACTAAAATGCCTATTTTATTCACAATCTTATTTTTCTTCATATTCACTCCTTTCCGTTTGCAAGGATATTATATTTTTTTAATTTCTTTTACATTCTTTATTCGTGCAGGACTTGTTTCTAAAATTTCGCCTTTATAATACACTCTTATGTTATCTCCCAGCGATATATCTTGATAATCATATTCTTTTGGCAAAGTACAGACTATTTTTTCTTGTATATCCGTTTCTATGGTAAAAAATCGCTCGTTTTTTTCAACAATGACACCTTCAATAAATGGAGCTTTTTTTTGATTTATCACGCACAAAACAATACTACATAGCAATACTACAAAAGTTATGCTGACAATAACTTTTCTTTTCATTACACCATCCCACTTTGCACTAAGATTTATAGCAATTATATCATAATTTTCACAAATAAGACAAGCTGTTCTTATTATTTCCTTGATACATTAAATTAGAGAATTAAATTGTAATACACTATCAGTATATGATATAATATTCAACGTTGTCGCACCCAATCTGGCAACAGAAAGGGGGTGTACTCGTGGAAATTATTATATCCTTTTTGGTTTCCGTTATGGCAGGCGTAACCAGCTACTACATCTGCAAATGGTTAGACGGAAACGACAGTGACAACTAACCTAAAGAAAGCCCCGGAGCGTCACCTCCGGGGCTTTCACTTTGTGTACTCGTGGTACCATATCCTTTTTAGCTATCGCCATTATAGCATATTCAGATAGCCATTTCAAGTATTCCCTACTTCCACCACTTGTAAACGGTGGGCTTGCTCAATCCTGTTTCCCGTATGCAGTCCGCTTTCTTTCCTGCCGGGTGGCTCTCCTGCCATTCTCTGACCGTTTGCTCTGCAGTTGGTCTACCCTCATTTACTACTTCGCCTATGACTTTCATATCCTCTTTTTTTCGCCTAGCAAGATATAAATGGGCTTCTTGTTTTCTGTAATTCCGCTTATTTGCTGGTATCGTAACCTTTGTGTTATCCTCTATCCATTCCCGGCTTGCTATCGTTGAAAGCCTTTTTCTATCCCCTTTTAATGCTCGGAGAGCGTCCTTCACATCTGCCCTGCTGAAATGGTTGTCCTCGTCCTCGGTTAGACTCTCTAAATGCTCTAAAAACGCATAGGCATCTCGTCTTATCCTATACTCCGACACACCACACTTCAAGCCATAAGAGCATAATGCCATAATGGAAAAGTAACGTCCTCCGGCTTTTACTTCCTCTGTTATTTTCCGTTTCCACCACTCATATAAAGCTTCGTTACACACCCACGTACCGCCCTGCTTTTTACTTTTCTGCTTCGGCTCTCCCTGCACGATCCGCTTCTCATACCAATCCGGGTACAACTCCTTTGCTTCTTCCAGCGTAACGGTGCTTTTTCTTCTCGGCTTCTCGTACAACGGAGCAAAGTCAACCTTACAACTCGGTATGCTGGCTTTTATATCCTCCAGCGTGTAACGGTTCTCTGACAACTTATAGGCTTTTACTGGAAAATCTGCCCCCAGCTTCGACTGACTGCCCACACACCGAAAACCTTGATAAATGCCGGTTATATCCGGGCTGTCCGGACGAATAGAGCTGGTATCATTCCATAGCCGCCGGATAAGAGCTTCTTTTAGCTCTGCAAGCACTTCTTCCCGGTTTCGATACAACTGAACCGGCTCCTGCAAGAAATAGTAAAGATGTACGCCCTTGCCGGAGCTGACAAGATAAGTCGGACGAAGCTGTACGCCATTCCCAAACTGCTTCAACAGGTTCTTTAACTGCTGTTTACCTACATAGTCCACATCCACCACCACCGCAAACAGCTCATGAGCGTTCTCTTTCGTGTGTGACTTTCCGTAAAAACTAATAGGCGGTATCAGCCCAAACCTATCCCCTATGACCTTATCCAGCATTTTCAGACTATCATCAATTACCCATTGCCGGGTTCTTCCTTTGCCGGACGGTCTAATCTGTGTCGCTATAATATTGCCTTTTCCGTCCTCCGGCTCTTGCTGGAGACTGCCAGCCGGAAACAACTCCCGATAGAAATCATGAGGACTTACTTCCGGGTATCCCCTCTCCAACATAAGGGCTTCTTTCTCCCGATAAGCAGACTTCCACTCATACCTTCTTTTATCTCTCCTTTTGGTATATTTTGCCATAGTCTTTTCCCCCTCACTCCCTCTCGCCTTGACCGCTAATCTTATCAATAGGTTTTTTTACCTTTTTT
>NZ_WQNP01000143.1:0-328 GCF_018783905.1 Ruminococcus sp. MCC718 | reverse complement strand
ATGTTTCCAATAATGTAACCAAACAGGCAATTAAAGATGCTTGCATAGCCTACAAAAACTTTTTCAAAAGTTTGCAAAAACATCCGAGATTCAAGTCTAAAAAGAAATCAACGCCTAAATTTTATCAGGACAACATTAAAATACAGTTTAGTGACACCCACGTTAAATTTGAGGGATTTTCTTCCAGCAGGAAAGCTAACAAACAAAAGCTGAACTGGGTAAGACTTGCAGAACATGGACGTATTCCAACAGATGCTAAATATATGAATCCGAGAATATCCTTTGACGGATTAAACTGGTGGATTAGCGTATGCGTGGAATTTCCAGA
>NZ_WQNP01000018.1:19945-42075 GCF_018783905.1 Ruminococcus sp. MCC718 | reverse complement strand
GCGGTTAGTAATTGCATGACAGAAACTCAATAGAATAGAAACCGTGGGACACACGGGGTTAGCTCGCTTATGCTTAGCACGTTGGTACTATCGAACGAGAACCAAACCCGCCGAGGTTAGGAAATCCCCCACCTCTATAGGTGGGGGAGGATGTCACTTTTCAGAGTAAATAATGCATAAAGCCAAGAGTGACTTCGATTTGGACGCAGAGAAGCATTCCCCCGCTTCAAGTGTGCAGAGCACTAAGCGACTGCGTTCATGAGCAAGTAGCGAAGCGGATTGTGAATGTCATTTATATGCAAAAAGCAAAGAAATTTTTGAATCAATTAAATCGATATTTTCAGGATAAGAATATGGATTGGAAGTGTGTTTTAGACCGTTCAGCATGTATTTATAATGAGATTTTTTCCAGTGAAAATCAAGCAGTTATTTTTGCTCCGGAAGCCAAAACAAGACAATGGTTATATAAAAAAGAAATGTATCGTAAAGAAAAAACTCTAGGTAAAGCCGCTTATTTATGATATAATAGAAAATCATTGGGTATACGAATGATAAAATCAGAGAGGGGTGAGCATATGCCTGGATTTGAGGAAATCGTAGGACATGAGCAAATTGTTACGCATCTGAAAAGTGCGATGAAACTTGGGAAGGTGTCCCATGCGTATATATTGAGTGGAGAAAAGGGATGCGGCAAAAAGCTGCTGGCAGATGTTTTTGCGGAAACACTGCAGTGTGAAAAGGGAGGCACAGAGCCTTGTGGCAGCTGCCATTCTTGTGTACAGGCACAGAGCGGCAACCATCCTGACATCATACATTTGATGCACGAAAAGCCAAACAGCATCAGCGTGGATGATGTGAGAACACAGATTGTGAACGATGTATTGATCAAGCCATACAGTGGAAAATATAAAATTTATATTGTGCCGGATGCGGAGAAAATGACAGCGGCTGCACAGAATGCACTTCTGAAGACAATCGAGGAGCCACCTGCATATGCAGTGATTCTGCTGCTTGCAAACAATGCATCAGCACTTCTGCCGACCATCTTATCAAGATGCGTTATGCTTTCTTTGAAACCGGTCGCAGACGATAAAGTCAAGCAGTATCTGATGGAGCATGTACAGGTGCCGGATTATGAGGCGGATGTCTGCGTGGCATTTGCACAGGGCAATATCGGAAAAGCCGTACAGCTGGCAACATCGGACAGCTTTAATGAAATCAAAAATTCAGCACTTCATCTGCTGAAAAATGTATCTAAGATGGAGATCAACGATATTATCGCAACGGTGAAATCCGTATCCGAATTTAAGATTGATATTCAGGATTATCTGGATTTTCTGGCGGTGTGGTATCGTGACATCCTGTATTTTAAAGCGACAAGAGACAGCAATGGGCTCATTTTTAAAGATGAGCTGAATGTGATCACCGATCAGATCAATAAAAGTTCCTACGAAGGTATCGAAAATATTCTGCGGGGACTCCAGACAGCGAAAACGCGTCTGAATGCAAACGTTAATTTTGATCTGACCATGGAACTGCTGTTTCTTCTTATAAAGGAGAATTTGGTATAATGATAAAAATTGTTGGTGTCCGTTTTCGCACGGCCGGGAAGATTTATTACTTTGATCCGAAAAAACTGCCGATCAAAAAGGGAGACCATGTGATCGTTGAGACAGCAAGAGGAATCGAATACGGCAGCGTCGTAGCCAATCCAAAGGAGATTCCGGATGACGAAGTAGTTCAGCCGCTGAAAGCCGTTATGCGTATCGCAACACCGGATGACGATGCAAGAGTAGAACGCAATTTGGCAAAGGAAAAGGATGCTCTGCGTATCTGTGCCGAGAAGATCCGCAAACATAAGCTGGATATGAAGCTGATCGATGCAGAATATACGTTTGATAACAACAAAGTCCTGTTTTATTTCACGGCGGACGGCAGAATCGATTTCCGTGATCTGGTAAAAGATCTGGCATCCGTATTTAAGACACGTATCGAGCTTCGTCAGATCGGTGTGCGGGATGAGACAAAACTGCTTGGAGGTATCGGCATCTGCGGAAGACCGCTTTGCTGCCATACATTCTTATCTGAGTTCGCACCGGTTTCAATCAAGATGGCAAAAGAGCAGAATCTTTCACTGAATCCGACCAAGATCTCCGGTGTCTGCGGAAGACTGATGTGCTGCCTGAAAAATGAAGAGGAGACTTACGAGTATCTGAACAGCCGTCTGCCGGCGGTTAATGATACGGTGACGACTGAGGACGGTTTAAAAGGAGAAGTACACAGTGTCAACGTGCTTCGTCAGACCGTAAAAGTGGTTGTGGAAGTCGGGGACGAAAAAGAGATCCGTGAATACGATGTCAAACAGCTCAAGTTCAAACCTCGCAGAAGAAAAGAAAAAAACGGCGGGGCAGGGAAACAGGAAGAAAGAGAACTGAAGAAACTCGAAGCAATGGAGAAAAAGGAAGGAAAATCAAAACTAAATGACAATTAAACTGTATCCGGATGAGAGACTGGATGATCTGCAGAGAAGCGGGTACCATATCATCCAGAATCCGAAAAAATTCTGTTTTGGAATGGATGCGGTTTTGCTTTCCGGATTCGCAAAGGCAAAGCCGGGAGATAACGTTCTGGATATTGGTACCGGGACTGGAGTTATCCCGATCCTGATGGCGGCAAAGACAAAAGCCGGACATTTTACCGGTCTTGAGATACAGCATGAGAGTGCGGATATGGCGATGCGAAGCATTCGGTATAATCATCTGGAAGAGCGAATCTCTATTGTAGAAGGCGATATCAAGGAGGCCGGGACATTGTTTGCTTCGGCTTCTTTTCATGTAGTCACAAGTAATCCGCCGTATATGATCGAGCATCACGGTCTGGTCAATCCGGATAATGCAAAAATGATCGCAAGGCATGAAGTCTACTGCACGCTGGAGGACATCATCGTCCAGACAGCAAAACTTCTGAAAAACAGCGGAAAGTTTTATCTGGTACATCGACCGTTCCGGCTGGCGGAGATTTTTTATCTGCTTGTGAAGTACGGACTTGAGCCAAAGAGAATGCAGATGGTGCATCCATATATCGATAAAGAACCGAACATGGTCCTGATCGAAGCCATGAAAGGTGCAAAATCAAGGATCACCTGTGAGCCGCCGCTGATTGTGTATGAGAAACCGGGCGTGTATACAAAGCAGATTTATGATATTTACGGATACAATGATGCCAGGGTCAAAAAGCATTCGGAAAGGTGAGAAATATATGAGCGAAAATCAGGGAAAACTGTATCTGTGTGCAACTCCGATCGGAAATCTGGAAGACATTACGATGCGTGTTCTGCGAGTGCTTCAGGAGGTCGATCTGATTGCGGCGGAAGATACCAGAAACAGCATCCGGCTTTTAAATCATTTTGATATCCATACTCCGCTGACGAGTTATCACGAATACAATAAAATCGAAAAAGCCTATGTTTTAATAGAAGAAATGAAAAAAGGGAAAGACATCGCCCTGATCACCGATGCCGGTACGCCGGGCATTTCCGATCCGGGTGAAGATCTGGTGCGTCTGTGCTATGAAAACGGTGTTGAGGTGACTTCCCTTCCGGGAGCCTGTGCCTGCGTGACGGCGCTGACACTTTCCGGATTATCCACCAGACGTTTCTGCTTTGAGGCATTTCTTCCATCGGATAAAAAAGAAAAACAGGAAGTTCTGGAAGAATTAAAAGACGAGACCAGGACGATCATCATTTACGAAGCACCGCACAGGCTGGTGCGTACCTTAAAAGAACTTCTGGAAACACTTGGCGACCGCAGAATGACGGTTCTGCGGGAACTGACGAAAAAGCATGAGACAGCATTCACCACGACACTTTCAGAGGCAGTGGTGTACTATGAAGCGGAAGCACCGCGAGGCGAATGTGTACTGGTGCTCGAGGGCAGAAGCCGGCAGCAGATGAAAGAGGAGAGTCAGGCAGCCTGGAAAGAGATGGACATCGAAGAACATATGCAGAAATATCTGGATCAGGGCATGGATAAAAAAGAAGCGATGAAACAGGTAGCAAAAGACCGCGGAGTCGGAAAAAGAGATGTCTACCGGGAATTAGTTGACAGAGACAAAGCCTGAAAAGCAGAAGGAGGAAAGCTGTGAGTACGACATACGACACGTTAAATAATGTTCTGGTTCGATTGTTCCATGATATTATGACACTGGAAGAAAAAGCGATCCGGACGGGGGAATTCAGCGAGATCTCCAATAACGATATGCATATCATCGAGGCAATCGGCATTGATGAACCGCGAAATATGTCTTTCGTAGCCAAAAAACTTTCTGTTACGGTCGGAACGCTGACGATTGCGGTTAACAATCTTGTAAAAAAAGGTTATGTAAATCGTACACGCAGCGAAAAAGACCGAAGGGTCGTGCTGATTTCTCTTACCGAAAAAGGCCGGAGAGCATATGAGCATCATCGCCTCTTTCACGACAAAATGATCAAGGCGACGATTGCAAATATGAGTGAACAGGAAGAAGAAGTGCTGGCACAGGCACTCACCAATCTGATCGGCTTTTTTGAGCAGTATCAGCAGTAAACGACATTTTGACCTTTAGACCCTGGCATCATGGAAATAACCGCAAAATTCATTATGATTTTTGCAGAACGTATTTATACAATACTGGAAATGGGCACGGACCTGTTTCCAGTATTTTTTTATGGAAATTTTTCAAAGAAAAAGAAGCACCTTCTTTTTTCAGGGCTGCCTGTTTTAAATCTTCAAAACAAAGATAGCCAACATAGTATTTCAGATAGTTTGCAGGAGCCTCCAAAATGGTGTTGAAAAAGGCATCGGCAGTCCCTTCTCCATTTAAGCCAAACTGCGAAAGAACCTTTGACGTCTGCGGGCGGTCGTATCCATAATAATGGATCAGAATATCAAGAAAAGAAGAGATGCCGAGGTTTAAAGAACGGTTCAGGCGATAGATTTCGGCAATGATATTATCAGAACATCCGTAAGAAAATGACTGCATTTCCACGTAGGTTGCCCAGCCTTCCACATAACCACCGAAATTTGTCAGACTGCGGACAGGGCGGATACCGGAGTCGTTCGAGAAAATCGTCTGGTACAGATGGCCCGGATAACCTTCGTGTGCAAGTGTCGAATAGAGATCCAGTCCACGGTAACCGATTTTCGGATTTATGTAGATGACATTCTGGTTGCGGTTGTCGAGCGGTGCGGTCAGATAAAAAGCCGGGCTTAAATAATCTTCCAGAGCTTTTTCAACGTATTTGACTTCGTATGTCACGTCCGCGATTTCCGGAAAATCCTCTGCCATTTTCCGTTTCAGATCATTCAGAATCTCCTTTGGATCAGAAGAAATCTGATCATTCACCGTTTTCAGCATTTCATCCCCGGAATCGGAAAATAATTGTGGATTTTTCTGTGCGATCTGACGCAGCGTGTGGATATCTTTTACGAGCTGTGACTGGATTCTTTTAAAAATCGTTTCCACGCTGTCATAACAGCCGGTCGTGTCTTTGACAAGATAAGCATAATAATTTTTGCCATCTGGAAGATAACAAAGACCGAGAGCGTTTTTGCTGCTGTCTTTTAACGCAGAAAGCCCTTTGGAAAGTTTCCGGTAAGTCGGGATAACATAGGAGGCAAGGGCTTTCCGATTCAAAGAGCAGTATTTCTCTTTTTCGGTTTCATTTAAAAAATTAAGAGAGGCGATGCGGCTGTCAAAAGTGGTAAACAGAATATTCTGATCGCCGGTCTTAAGAAAAGCATCGCACTGGTCGATCACGCCCTGAGCGACAGAAGCATCCATGAAAAGTCCGGCAGCTGATTTGGCACGTTCAAACTGCAGAATGCTGTCATAGTATTCCGGAAGCCCGGAAAGAAGAGCCAGATACGTTTCAATATCTTTTTTATTATGAAAACTGTATTCTGCAAGCAGAACCGGCAGCTGTGCCTGTGTGCCGAGAGACGGACCGAGCGGCTCATCGTAAAGCAGGTATTTTTCACCCTCTGCCTGTAACGAAAAAGCACTTGTTAAAATATCATAAGTGAGACGGTTTTTTGTGGAAAGCCAGTCTTTGGGAAACTTGAAAAGTTTTTCCAGATAAATATTCTGCTGTGAAAAAGAATCTGCGAGAACTTCCGGGTTCATGGAACCAAACGAAACATCCGGATCAGAAAGATTTAAAATTTCCGGATTTTCCAGTGTATAGTGCAGATTTAAAGTATTTTCTGTAATTTCATTTCGAAAGACCGTATCACAGAAAGCGACAAAAGAATGATTGATTTCATAATAAAAAACAGAACAAAAGAGAAAGATAAGAGCAGGAAGAAAAGCAAGCAGAAGTTTGTGCCTGCGAAGTCTGGAAAGAAAGGAGGACATAGGCAGATACCTGAACTGTTTTTTACAGTGTACGTGCAGAAGGGAAAAAATATGTGCCATTAAGAAGCAATCTTTACAAACCATATCTGCTGTGATACAGTTATGAAAAAACAGGCAGGTGGTAAGAAATGAAGAGTTCAAAAAATGTCATCCTGATCGGCATGCCGGGTTCAGGAAAAAGCACCGTTGGTGTTGTGCTTGCAAAAGTACTGGGATATCGTTTTATTGATTCCGACCTGGAGATCCAGAGTCAGGAAGGAAAGAGGCTTCCAGAACTGATCGAAGAATTTGGTACGGAAGGATTTCTTGATATTGAAGCACGCGTCAATGCTTCCATTGAGGCAGAAAGATGCGTGATCGCAACCGGCGGAAGTGTTGTATACAGAGATTCTGCGATGCAGCATTTAAAAGAGATCGGAACGGTCGTTTATCTGAAACTGACCTGCGAGGAGCTGGAGGAGCGACTCGGTGACCTGCGGTGCAGAGGTGTCGCACTTCAGGAAGGCCAGACCTTGCAGAGCCTTTATGAAGAACGCATTCCACTTTATGAAAAATATGCTGATATCACCGTCGATGAAACGAACATGAGCGTGGAAGAGACGATGGAACAGGTGGTTTTGCGATATCGGAGCAGAAAATAGCGGTTGTTACAAGAATGTTACGGAGAATATAGCTAAAATCCACGGTTCCTGAAATGTATCTTCGTTGCTTTTTACTGAAATCTTAATTTTTGTTTACAAACACCAAGTTTGTGGTATAATAAAAATTATGATGTTAGGGGAATCGCTTTTTGTCCTCGGCACATATTCGCAGGTGTTTACGTCATTTCCGGACGTTTACAGAATTTCGTTAAAAAGTAAAAAAAGCAATTTGAAAAATGATGATAATGATGCAGAGCGGTAACGGATGCATCAGAGATAGAGAGTATATTTTAATAATAGAGGTGTCTATGGAACAGTATGTAATTAAAGGCGGCAATCCCCTGGTGGGCGAAGTTGAAATCGGCGGAGCGAAAAATGCGGCACTTGGTATTTTGGCAGCGGCGATTATGACAGATGAGACCGTGGTAATCGATAATCTTCCGGATGTCCAGGATATCAATGTCCTGCTCGAGGCGATCAGTGTGATCGGAGCCAGAGTTGACAGGATCAGCCGTCATAAAGTGGCTATCAATGGTTCTATGATCGGTCAGGTAAGTGTAGATTACGAGTTTATTAAGAAAATCAGAGCTTCCTACTATCTGTTGGGAGCACTTCTTGGAAAATATAAAAGAGCAGAAGTACCGCTTCCGGGCGGATGCAACATCGGCAGCAGACCGATCGACCTGCATCTGAAAGGATTCAAAGCACTGGGAGCGACAACGAGTATCCGAAACGGTTCCATCGTTGCAGAGGCAGAAAAGCTGAAAGGAACACATATTTATTTAGATATGGTTTCCGTAGGTGCGACGATCAACATCATGATGGCAGCATCTATGGCAGAGGGATACACGATCATCGAGAATTCAGCACGTGAGCCGCACGTTGTCGATGTGGCGAACTTCCTGAACAGCATGGGTGCCAATATCAAAGGTGCCGGTACCGATGTGATCCGTATCCGCGGTGTTCAGAAGCTTCACAGGGCAGAGTATTCCATTATTCCTGACCAGATCGAAGCCGGAACCTTTATGTTTGCAGCAGCAGCGACCAGAGGCGATGTCATGGTTAAAAATGTCATCCCGAAACATCTGGAAGCAACGACAGCAAAGCTTGTCGAGATCGGCTGTGAGGTAGAAGAATTTGACGATGCTGTGCGTGTGGTAGCATCCAAACGTTTAAATAGCACAAACGTCAAGACACTGCCGTATCCGGGGTATCCGACCGACATGCAGCCGCAGATCGTAGTTGCCCTGGCTCTGGCACACGGTACCAGTATCGTGACAGAGAGCATTTTTGAGAATCGTTTCAAATATGTGGACGAGCTTACCAGAATGGGTGCGACGATTAAAGTAGAAGGCAATTCTGCTATTATCTACGGAACCGATGGGTTTACAGGAGCAAGAGTCAGTGCACCGGATCTGAGAGCCGGAGCAGCACTGGTGATCGCCGGACTGGCAGCAGAAGGTGTCACCGTTGTCGATGATATTGTCTATATTCAGCGTGGATATGAGTGTTTTGAAGACAAGCTCCGCAGCCTTGGTGCTGAGATTGAACGAGTTAGCACCGAAAAGGAAATTCAGAAATTCAAACTGAGAGTTGGTTGAAAATTAAATAGCTTCTCTTATTCAGAGTGATGGAGATACATAGGATCTGTGAAGTCACGGCAACCCCTTAAAGGAAGGTGCCAACCTGAGCGAGTATTCGAACAATAAGAGGATTGAACTTATCATTGGAATAAGAGGTCCGCTTTTTGTGGACCTTTTTTCGTTCCACAGAAAAGCATTCTGTGGGATTATAAAAAGAAACCATGTAGTTTCATATTATCAGAAACTATAAAATTACCGATGTCAGAATTGTAAAAATTCTATACAGTTCAAAGGCATCATACATTCATTTATTAAAAAAGGAGAGACAAATGGAGAAATTATTATTTACATCCGAGTCTGTAACAGAAGGACATCCGGACAAAATGTGCGACGCGATTTCTGATGCGATTCTGGACGCACTGCTTGAGCAGGATCCGATGAGCCGTGTAGCATGCGAGACAGCAACAACAACCGGTTTGGTACTGGTTATGGGTGAGATCACCACAAAAGCATACGTTGATATCCAGAAAATCGTAAGAGATACGATCCGTGAGATCGGATACACCAGAGGAAAATATGGCTTTGATGCTGATACCTGCGGTGTGATCACAGCAATCGATGAGCAGTCCGGCGATATCGCTATGGGCGTAGACAAAGCACTGGAAGCAAAAGAACACAAGATGACCGATGATCAGATTGAGGCAATCGGTGCAGGTGACCAGGGTATGATGTTCGGTTTTGCAACAAACGAAACCGAAGAATACATGCCTTATCCGATCGCACTGGCACACAAACTGGCACGCCAGCTGACCAAGATCCGCAAAGACGGAACACTGCCTTACTTAAGACCGGACGGAAAAACACAGGTTACCGTAGAATATGATGAAAACGGAAAACCGGCAAGACTGGATGCAGTTGTTCTGTCTACGCAGCATGATCCGGACGTAACACAGGAACAGATCCACGAAGACATCAAAAAACATGTATTTGATGCGATCCTGCCACAGGAACTGGTAGATGAGAACACCAAATTCTTTGTAAATCCGACCGGACGTTTCGTGATCGGCGGACCTCACGGAGACAGCGGACTGACCGGACGTAAGATTATCGTAGACACCTACGGCGGATATGCACGTCACGGCGGCGGAGCATTCTCCGGAAAAGACTGCACAAAAGTAGACCGTTCTGCAGCTTATGCAGCACGTTACGCAGCAAAGAACATCGTAGCAGCAGGACTGGCAGACAAATGCGAGATCCAGCTCTCTTATGCGATCGGTGTGGCACAGCCGACTTCTGTTATGGTAGATACCTTCGGAACAGGCAAACTTTCTGACGAAAAGATCACAGAGATCGTTCGTGAGAACTTTGATTTAAGACCGGCCGGCATCATCAAAATGTTGGATCTGAGAAGACCGATCTACAAACAGACAGCAGCTTACGGACACTTTGGACGCAACGACCTGGATCTGCCATGGGAAAAACTGGACAAGGTGGATGCACTGAAAAAATATCTGTAATCTGACTGAGGCAGACAGAATTATGTGTGGAGAAATGAAAACGGAAAACAGCAATCAGAAACAATGTATCAAAATGGTAGGGAATATAGGGATTCTGTATGAGGATCCCTATATTCTCGTATGTCGCAAACCGGCAGGAGTTCCGGTTCAGAGTGCAAATGCCAGAGTCAAAGATATGGTCAGCATTCTGAAACTGTATCTTCTGGAAGAGTCCGGGAAACCGGGAGAGCCATATCTTGGAGTTGTGCATCGCTTAGATCAGCCGGTCCAGGGCGTGATCGTATTTGCCAAGACAAAACAGGCAGCAGCGAATTTAAGCAGTCAGATCGCAGACCGGAAGGGCAGCGGTCAGGTCGTGAAACGATATTGTGCAGTTGTGCGTAGAAATGCCGATGTATACAAAGAAACAGAAACAGCAGCAGAATATCAGGAACTGACTGATTATCTTCAGAGAGACCGCAGGACAAACACTTCTTATATTGTGCCAAAGGGAACGAAAGGTGCAAAAGAAAGCAAACTGCGTTATGCGATCCTGGAAGAAACAGAGGATCTCAGCCTGGTAGATATCGAACTTCTGACCGGCCGGCATCATCAGATCCGTGTACAGCTTTCCGGAGCGGGCATGCCGATTGCGGGTGATAAAAAATACGACGAAAAATCCGCAAAAACGACAGGAACACGCGAAAAAGAAACTCCGGCACTCTGTGCTTACAGCTTAAGTTTCCTGCATCCGAAAACCGGAAAACAGATGGATTTCACCGTTCTTCCGGAAGGAGGAGCGTTTGAAAAATTCCGCAAAGAATAGCAATATCCGGTAAAAACAGGATAACAGAATGAAAAAGATTATGTCGTACATACTAAATCCGATAAAAGAGGATAAGGAAGGTGCGGCGAAGATGAATACAAAAATCAGAAAAGCAATCGGAATTGTGGGAATCATAATGGCGGTATATATCATTTTTAAATATATATTCGTCTATGTGGCCCCATTTCTGGTGGCTTTTTTGATTGTAAGGATTTTAAATCCGGCTGCCATCCGTCTGCAAAAATATCCGTGTTTTCGGAAAGCAGGAAAAGGGAGTCTTTTGTTCTGCATGATGAGCCTGATCCTTGGAATAACAGGCGTATGCATGTGGTTCCTCGGTGTGCGGCTGTTTGCACAGATCCGCAGCATTTTTCTGCATATTGATCAGTACGAGGCAAAGATGGAAACGATGATCGACGGATGCTGTGTGCTGCTCAATCAGAAATTCGGGGTGAAAAGTGAGGCGGTCAGAGAGATCGTCTACCAGAACATTGAAAAAATGTCGGAAAAAATACAGGCAGTCAATATCACGCAGGTTTTTCGATATTCCGTGCGGTATGCAGTCGTTGCCGCAGAATGGTTCAGTGTGCTCTTTGTGATTTTTGTGGCTGTCCTGCTGATCATCAAAGATTATGATGAAATCTGTCAGAAATTGCAGAAATACAGCACGTTTCGTCATCTGGTGCGGATTGGGGAACGTCTGTGGCAGATGGCGGGTCTGTGGCTTCGGGCACAGCTTCTGATCATGGCGGCAGTGATGGCAGAGTGCGTGGCAGGTCTGTGGGTTTTGCAGAATTCCTATGCCCTGCTGGTCGGGATCCTGATTGGTTTTCTGGATGCACTTCCGTTTATCGGGACAGGGACGATCCTGCTTCCGTGGGCGGCACTGGAACTGTTTCGTGGAGACTTCTTTCATGCCGCAGCTTACCTGACTTTCTTTCTCATTACCAACAGCACGCGGGATTTCCTGGAGCCACGGCTTTTAGGGGAAAAGCTGGGCGTATATCCCATTGTTATCGCAGTTGTAGTATATGTGGGGATCTGCATCTTCGGACCGACGGGAGTTTTGCTTGGTCCGCTGATGCTGCTTGTTATCAGAGAGGTGGTCAGGGAATGGCTGGAAGCGTAAAAAAACCTTTTCTATTTCCGGAAAAAATGGTATGATAAGCTTTGATAGTAACTGAGGGTTTGGAGAAGATGCAATGAATAAGAAAAAGAAGGTAAGGCACAGCGGAAAATTAAAATCCTATATGCAGTGGCCGGCGGTCGTGGCGGTCTTACTTGTGATGCTGGATATCCTGGTTTTTGCGATCGATGTGAAAGCAGGATTTCTGGTATTTTGTTTTACTGCCGCTTATTGGGTTCTGATGTCTGTTCTGATGCTGCGTTACCGTCCGTTTGTTCTCCGTGAGATGATTGCGTTTGCATCCCAGTATTCCCAGATCCAGAAAGGGATGCTGAAAAATTTTTCCATTCCGTATGCAGTACTCGATACGGATGGAAGAGTACTCTGGATGAATGATGCATTCTGTGATGTGACAGGAAAGGATTCCAGGTATCGGAAAAATATTTCAAACCTGTTTCCGGAGATTGATGCGTCTGCACTTCCGTGCAAAAAGGAAGAAACAGATGTGCAGATTTTTTATAATGAAAACGATTATCAGGCACATCTGCAGAAGCTTTCAATGGGAGATCTCAACGAGGAAGTATCGATTGTGGATATTCCGCAGGAAGGGAATTATCTGATCGCACTGTATCTGTTTGACAATACGGAGCTGAATTATTACATCCGTCAGAATCAGGAACAGAAAATGGTTGCCGGACTGATCTACTTGGACAATTACGATGAAGTGCTTGAGAGCGTGGAGGAGGTAAGACGTTCCCTTCTGCTTGCCCTGATCGACCGTAAGATCAGCAAATATGTGGCGAATCTGGACGGTATCACAAAAAAACTTGAGAAGGACAAGTATTTTGTAGTTCTGAAATATAAGTCACTGGAAGAACTGGAAGCAAACCGTTTTTCCCTTCTGGAAGAGGTAAAGACGGTCAACATCGGAAACGAAATGAAGGTCACTTTAAGTATCGGTATCGGAGTGAACGGCAGTACTTATGCACAGAATTATGAGTTTTCAAGAATTGCCATTGAGCTTGCTCTTGGACGCGGCGGTGATCAGGCAGTCGTAAAAGATAACGATAAAATTTCTTACTACGGCGGCAAATCCCAGCAGATGGAAAAGAGCACGCGTGTAAAAGCAAGAGTAAAGGCACATGCACTTCGCGAATTTATCGGAAGCCACGAAGATGTGGTCATCATGGGACACAAGATCACGGATATCGATTCTTTCGGAGCAGCCGTCGGCGTATGGCGTGCGGCAAGGATTCTTGACAAAAAAGCCCATATTGTGCTCGGAGATATCAATGGATCGATCCGTCAGTGGGTGAATCTGTTCCTAAATGACAAAGAATATCCGGAAGATATGTTTGTGACACATGAGCAGGCGAGAAAAATCGTGGATCACGACACCGTTGTGGTGGTTGTTGACACGAACCGTCCAAGCATGACAGAGTGTTCCGAGATCCTGAATCAGACCAGGACAATCGTTGTGCTTGACCATCACCGCCAGAGCAGCGAAGTGATCAAAAATGCGGTTCTGTCCTATATCGAGCCGTATGCATCATCCGCATGTGAGATGATTGCAGAGATTTTGCAGTACTTTGCAGATGATATCCGTCTGAAAGGAAAAGAAGCAGACTGTATTTATGCAGGTATTATTATTGATACCAACAATTTTATGGCGAAAACAGGGGTCCGCACCTTTGAAGCGGCAGCATTCTTACGCAGATGTGGAGCAGATGTGACGCGTGTCCGCAAGATGTTCCGGAATGACATGAGTTCCTATAAGGCGAGAGCAGAAGCGGTTCGCCACGCAGAAGTATTTGAGCAGTATTATGCGATCAGCTGCTGTCCGAGTGAGGATCTGGAAAGCCCGACTGTAGTCGGTGCTCAGGCCGCAAATGAACTGCTGAACATTGTCGGTATCAAGGCTTCTTTTGTATTGACAGAATACAAAGAGCGTATTTATATCAGTGCACGAGCCATCGATGAGGTCAATGTGCAGATCATTATGGAGCGTCTCGGCGGAGGCGGTCATCTGAATATCGCCGGGGCACAGCTGGACGGAGTGACACTTGAAGAAGCAAAAGATAAGCTGAAAAGTACGATAAGAACGATGATAGAAGAAGGAGCGATTTAAATGAAAGTTATTCTTGTAGAAGATGTAAAAGCACTTGGAAAAAAAGGTGAAATGGTAAATGTAAGCGATGGATATGCAAGAAATATGTTGTTCCCGAAAAAACTTGCACTGGAAGCAAGTGCAAAGAACATCAATGATCTGAAACTGAAAAAAGCACACGATGAAAAAGTTGCAAAAGAACAGCTGGCAGACGCAAGAGCATTTGCAGAAGAACTGGCAAAGGCACAGGTAAAAGTTTCTGTAAAAGTAGGCGAAGGCGGAAAAGTATTCGGTTCTGTTTCCAGCAAAGAAATTGCAGAAGCTGCAAAATCACAGCTTGGATATGATATCGATAAGAAGAAGATCCAGATGAAAGATCCGATCAAGGCAGTCGGCACAACAAGCGTTGCGATTAAGCTGCATCCGAAGGTAACAGCAGAGCTGAAAGTCGTAGTAGAAGGTATTTAACAGGGGGCATAAAAATGGAAGAAGCACTGATCAAGCGGGTATTGCCCCACAGTGTTGAGGCAGAGCAGTCTGTAATCGGTGCTATGCTCATGGATCAGGAAGCCATCATCAAAGCCTCCGAGATCATAAGCGGAGACGATTTCTATCAGCATCAGTACGGCATTGTTTTTGATGCGATCGTAGAGCTTTATAATGACGGCAAACCGGTAGATCTGATCACGCTGCAGAATCTTCTGCGTGAAAAAGACGTACCGCCTGAGATCAGCAGTCTGGAGTTTGTCAAAGATCTGCTGACTTCTGCACTGACCTCTACAAATGCAGATGCCTATGCACAGATTGTACATGAAAAGGCAGTTCTGCGAAAACTGATCAAAGTCAATGAACAGATCGCAAATGACTGCTACAGCGAAAAAGAAAAACTGGAAGATATTCTGGAATCAGCAGAAAAGCGGATTTTTGATATTGTTCAAAAACGAAATTCCGGAGACTTTGTGCCGATCAAAGATGTCGTGTTGCGGGCACTCGACCGGATTGAAGCGGCATCGAGAAACAAAGGAAGCGTGACCGGAATCCCGACCGGATTTATTGATCTGGATTACAAGACAACCGGTATGCAGCCTTCCGACCTGGTACTGATCGCAGCTCGTCCTTCCATGGGAAAGACCGCATTTGTACTGAACATAGCCCAGTATATGGCATTTAAGAAAAATTATACGGCAGCGATCTTCAGTTTGGAAATGTCAAAAGAACAGCTGGTCAACCGACTGTTCGCACTCGAATCACAGGTAGATTCACAGCAGCTTCGTACCGGAAATCTGAGCGATGATGACTGGGCGAAACTGATCGAAGGAGCCGGGATCGTCGGACGTTCCAACCTGATCATCGATGACACGCCTGGTATTTCCGTTGCGGAGCTTCGCTCCAAATGCCGCAAATACAAAGCAGAAAAAGGTCTGGATGTCATCATGATCGACTACCTGCAGCTGATGACAGGAAGCAAACGTGCAGATTCCAGACAGCAGGAAATTTCCGATATTTCGAGATCCTTAAAAGAGATTGCCAGAGAGCTTCAGGTTCCGGTGCTTGCACTTTCTCAGCTGAGCCGTGCAGTAGAGCAGAGACCGGATCACAGACCGATGCTTTCCGACCTGCGAGAGTCCGGTGCGATCGAGCAGGATGCCGACGTTGTAATGTTCCTTTATCGAGATGATTATTACAATAAAGATTCCGAGAAAAAGAACATTGCAGAAGTCATCATAGCCAAACAGCGTAATGGTCCGATCGGTACGGTAGAGCTTGCATGGCTGCCAAACCTCACCAAATTTGCAAACTTAAAAAAATAACGCCGGGAGTTTCCGGGATGAAAAAGGTGTCGCTTTTTGCGATATCTTTTTTGCGTTTTTGAGAAAGAAATATGTTACAATCATATGAGAATGCCAGGGTACAAAGGTCAAAGTGTCGTTCTTGCTTGCAAGATAAGACATTTGAACTTGGGACCCGCTAAACATGAGGAAGTAGCTATTTACGCAGTAAATATGCGGATTCCGAATGTTTATAGAATTGCGAGAGTTACTTTGTAACGGAGCAATTCGTTGGCATTCTCATGTAAATATGCCAGGGTACAAATTCGTTGGCATTCTCATGTAAATATGCCAGGGTCAAACTCGCAGGCATCAAAAAGGGACAACGTCCAAAAACATAAGTAATGATTCAATACAGATGGAAGCAGTTACTTTAACTGGTTTTGCATTGTAATTGCGAAAGTATTGAACGGTTACAATATTGGGAGGTAGAGGATGAGCGAGATCAGATACATGATTTCCGATGCCGCCAGACAGGCAGGGGTGGAGGCACATGTACTTCGAAGCTGGGAAGAAGAGCTGGACATCAAAGTGGGCAGAACGGAACTTGGACATCGCTACTATACCGATAAAACGATCTATATCATGAAGAAAGTCAAAGAACTGCGGGACAAAGGATTTCAGCTCAAAGCGATCAAGGTGCTGATTCCGGAAATACAGAAAAAAGCAGAAGAAATAACGGAAATCACAGAAGAGAAAAATGCAGTAATGAAAGACACAGCAACAAAAACTAAAAAAGCAGAACATACAGAAAAAACAGATTCGGATGCGAATTTAAAAGACAGCACACAGGAAGTCCCGAAACCACAGACCATACTTCCGTTTGTAGATTCACTGGACAACCTGGAAAAATTTCAGGACATTGTCGGTGATATCATGAAACGTGCTCTTCAGGAAAATAATGTGGAGCTGGAAAATCGGATTGCGGACAGTGTTTTAAAAGAAATGGAGATCTTGATGAAGATCCAGGAAAAAAGAGAGGAAGAACGTTACCGAAATCTGGATGAAACCATTCGCTCCTTTCAGCATAACCGGCAGATGGTGGCAGCGACAAGAGAGAAGGAGAGCCATAAAAAATGGTTTCGGATTTTTAAATAAAAAGAAAATAGAAAAACAAGGGGAGCTGCTTACGCAGCTCCCCTTGCTTTTATAAAATTTTTTAATTATTCACCTGCTACGATAGCACCTGTAGGACATTCTCCTTCACATGTACCGCAATCCAGACATGCATCTGCATCGATTACGTATTTGCCATCGCCTTCGCTGATAGCTTCTGCCGGACAGGCTTCTGCACATGTACCGCAAGCTACACATTCATCTGTAATAACGTATGCCATGATAAAACCTCCTTATTTTTATGAAATATGTTTTCAACAGGATTCGGCTCTCCGAATCTTTATCCCATTTTAATACATAAGTCTGGAATATACAAGAGGTTTTTTCTATGCCTTGCATAAAGTACAAAAACATATTATAATCAACCTGTCAAAAGAAATCAGGTACAGATCTTTATGAGAAATTTAAGTCTGTACAGAATGATAAAGGAGGAAAATCATGCAGAAAATAACCAAGGATATGATTATCGGCGATATTTTAAGAATGGATCCTGAAATGGCAGGCGTACTGGTAGCAGGCGGCATGCACTGTATTGGATGCCCATCCGCACAGATGGAGACCATCGAAGAGGCAGCTCTCGTTCATGGTATCGAGCCGGATCTGCTGGTAGCAAGAGTAAATGCATTTGTTGAAAGCAAACAGGCATAAACAGACAGCAAAAGTGGATTGTGAATATCCATTAAAAAATAAAAAGCGTTTCCACCAGGATTTTCCAGGCGGAGACGCTTTTTCTACACTCTATTTCTGTTTGCAGCGAATCGGTTCAGAAACTCTGACTATCGATTTCATATCAATCAGATCAATGCAAGCTTCTGCAGAGCCTCATCCGCAACGATACATTCCAGATGCTCTTCAAAGAACGCTTCGTTGCCCGGTGTGTATTTCAGGCTGGAAGCATACTCGGAAAGGGTATTGCAGACTTTATTAAACTCTTCCGGTGTGTGTGCAGATTTGCTGAGTGTCAGCAGATACTCACGGCCTTCCGGATTCTTATAGAGCGTGTTGTAACCCTGGTAAGAATTTTGCAGAATGTGTGCTGCACGGATCACAGTGTCCAGATCGCGGAAACGGTAAAGTTTCGTCAGATGAAAGGATTCCGGATTGATCTCCGGTTTTGCAGGAGTCTTTTCTTTCTTTTCAGAAGTTTTTGCTGCTGCATTTTCAGCCATCTTTCTTGCCTCGTGGATCTTATTGAAAAGATTCAGGATATCATCGGCTCCTTCAAGAGGTGCCGGTGCCGGCGGAGTGATGTTGTTGTTCTCTTCGCCGTTTGACGGTGAAAATTTTGCAAAACGTGTATCAAGTTCTTCCGGATCTTCCACCTTGGTAACGATCAGAATTACAGAGTCGGAAGAAATCGGGATCGCTTCTATCATCAAAGGAATGTCATTTGCTTCAAAACCAAATTCGTATGCGGCCTGCTGCATCATATCACGAAACAGCAGCTTTGCTTTTTCTGTGCCGTAAGCAAGTTCACTGAGCTTGATCTCACGGTCTGCCAGATCCTGACGTGTAAGTGTGCAGCGAATCTGATTATCGTTGATTTTTTCTATCTTCATATTATCACATCCTATCTATGATATGTTAACCTTTTATTGGAATTACTATGATTATGATATTGATTAAGGTTAAAAGATGCCATAAAACCACTCCTGTGCAAGCACATTGTGTCTTCAGACTTTTGACCCTAGCATCTTATTATCTTATAATTATATCTGCATACTATCAAAAAGTAAAGTAGATTGCCAGTGTAAAATTATAAAAAGAGTGTAAAAACATCTTGCATTTTTCAAACATAAAGTATATAATAATCAATGTGAGGATGAAACAATGCTTTAAGCAACATCAAAAATCAAAATGAATAAGAAAGCGAATTCTGTCGCTTTTTATTATCTTATGCGGGATTCTCCGCAATATTCCAAAAAAATGATTGTACCTCCATAAAGCAATATTGAGCTTAAAAGATGCCATGTAAACTCTTTGGTACTTTGCATTCGTACAATGAATGTTATCTGGTATCCTGAAGTACTGTTGATCGGAACAAAAAAGAACGTACTGCACTTTGCAAAAGAATAGAAAAAGGCTTGAATGTTTCTGATTTACAGATTTCGTATACGGTGTTGTTTTCGTGTCAGCAATGCTGACCGGAATTGCATGTCAGGCAGCAGCCTTATGTGTATTCGATTTAAATTCTCACGATAATGTCAGCAGAATCTTTAAGTTTAACAGGAGGGGGTGGAACTATAGGCAGCAGAAAAAAACGGAAACATCGACTGCAAAAAGAATTAAATGCATATGCCAGAGCAGGCATGAAGCTGTGGTTGAATGGAAAGCCAAGTACACCTTCGGATATCATGCACCAGTGCATGATCCGGGAAGAAGAGGAGTATATGAGAGATTTTGTAAGCGATGATGACGATCACATTATAGGAATCGGATTCGACTATATAAAAAAGAAAGAGGTCTGATGACAAATCCCCATAGTACAGAAGACAACCATACAGGTCGAAGGATTATAAAAAATGTAGACTTAAGTCATCTTTCGTTCATAAATCTATGATACACTGAATCAAAACGATGTATTCCGTTGTAAAAACGATGTTGCAGTATGCGAATACTGAGGCGGATTGTGGGAGTGCACCGCACGGAACAATCCGCAGGCATCATAGTATGGAGGTACAATGAATGAAGAAAAAGAAAAGTCCTGTGAAGGTCGTAGTGCCGCTGATCCTGGCGGTGGCTGCGGCAGGCGTAGGATATAAAGTTGTAAATCGATATATCCCATCCAAAGAAGTGATGGATGGCAATGAATATTTTGGCACTTCCGGAGGGGAGGATGCAGCAGTCGTACTTCCGGACCGTCTGGAACAGGGGAAAGCACTTGTGAAGGATGGCACGGCATATGTAGAATATGCGACTGCAAAAGAAAATCTGAATGATCATCTTTATAAAAGCGATGAAGAACAGCAGGTCATACTGACAACGGCAGTGGATATTATCAAACTTCCGTATGACAGCAATGAATATACAACGCTTACCGGAAATGGCAGCATGCCGTATCAGATCGTTGTTTCGCAGGATGGAAATGTCTATATTGCACTGGATTATCTGGCACAGTATACAGCACTTCAGTATTCGGTGGAGCAGGAACCGCTTCATATTATTATAAACAATCAGTGGGGAACGAAAACCTTTTCGAATGTGATAAAAGAAGAAAGCGTACGTCTGGATGCAGATATCAAAAGTCCGATCCTGAAAAAAGAAGCGGCCGGAGATAAAGTGACAGTTCTGGAACAGGAAGAAGAGTGGACAAAAGTTCTGACTGCGGATGGATATATTGGCTATATGAAGAGCAAAAAGCTTTCTGACAGCTACGAAGAACAGGTCACCAGTGATTTCCGGGCGGCAGAGTACACCAGCATACATAAAGATTATGACATGAATCTTCTCTGGCATCAGGTGACGAGCCAGGATTCAAACGATGCACTTGCAGCGGACATTCAGGATGTAAAAGGGGTCAATGTCATTTCACCGACCTGGTTTTCTATCAGCAGCAACGATGGAGATATTTCTTCTCTTGCAAGCAGTGACTATGTAGATACCGCACATCAGAATGATATGGAAGTCTGGGGACTGATGGACAATTTCAGTACGGATATTGATACCGACACTGTGCTTGGCACTACCACATCCAGAGAGAACCTGGAAGGACAGCTGATTACCGAAGCACTCAACTATCAGCTGGATGGCATTAATATTGATATCGAATCCTTACCGGAAGAAACTTCCGAAAGCTATGTGCAGTTTATGAGGGAACTCTCTGTAAAGTGCAGGAATAACAATCTTGTACTTTCGGTGGATGTCCCGTCGCCATACAGTTTCAATGAACATTACAGCCAGAAAGAGCTTGGCGAAGTCGTAGACTATGTGATCATTATGGGCTATGATGAACACTATGTCGGCTCCGATGCCGGTTCCGTGGCATCCCTTTCCTATGAAAGAGACGGCATTACCGGAACACTGGAAAATGTTCCGAAAGAAAAGATCATCAGCGGTATTCCGTTCTACACGAGATTATGGAAGACCAATGCTTCCGGTGAAGTAAGCAGTGAGGCGATCGGCATGGATAAAGCAGACCAGATCTTGTCTGATTACAAGGTGACTGCCGGATGGAGCAGCGAGACATCACAGGATTATGCAGAGTTCACAGATGAAGATGGCAATTTCTGTCAGATCTGGCTGGAAAACGAAGCATCGATCGAAGAGAAGATGAAACTTGTGCAGGAATATGGTCTGGCCGGAGTGGCAGAGTGGAAGCTTGGATTTGAAAGATCATCCATATGGGATGTAATAGCGAAATATGTGAATTAGATCATGATTCTGCTTCAAAGTCAGGTTTGGCTGCGAGGCGGAAACATTGCAAAAAATAAGAAAAAATACTTGCCTGTCTTGCAAAAATATGATAAAATCAAAAATTGTGAGTGGCTGCAGACAAGCAGCCATTTTGAAACATTGAATTCCTTGCTCACGAAGGTAATAGTGGGCCAGAGACCATAAGGAGGTGCGAAGAGCATGAACAAATACGAATTAACCGTTGTTGTTAACGCAAAAATTGAGGATGACGTAAGAGTAGCAACTGTAGAAAAAGTAAAAGAATACGTTGCACGTTACGGCGGAACAGTTACTAATGTTGACGAATGGGGTAAAAAGAGATTAGCTTACGAAATCCAGAAGATGAAAGAAGGATTCTACTATTTCATTCAGTTCGAAGCTGATGCTACAGCTCCGGCAGAAATCGAAAGACATGTCCGTATCATGGAAAATGTTATCAGATATTTATGCGTAAGACAGGAAGCATAAATAAGGAGATTTAGAATGAATAAAGTTATTTTAATGGGACGTTTGACCAGAGATCCGGATGTTCGTTATTCCGCAGGGGAGAGCGGCACATCAGTTGCAAGATATACATTGGCTGTAGATCGCAGATTCAACAAACGCGATGGCGAAGCAACC
>NZ_WQNP01000018.1:0-19935 GCF_018783905.1 Ruminococcus sp. MCC718 | reverse complement strand
GCGTTCGGACGCAGTGCAGAGTTTGCGGAGAAGTATTTCCATCAGGGACTGAAGGTAGTCGTTACAGGTCGTATCCAGACAGGAAGCTATACCAACAGAGATGGCAACAAGGTTTACACTACAGATGTAGTAGTAGAGGATCAGGAGTTTGCTGAAAGCAAAGCTGCGTCTCAGGCAAATGGAAATAACTATACACCTGCAAGACCGGAACCGAGTGCAGCCAGCGGCGATGGATTTATGAATATCCCGGACGGTATTGACGAAGAATTACCGTTTAACTAGACATTAAAGGAGGTTTACAGCAATGGCTTACAATAAATCTGAAAGACCAGATTCTCCGATGAAGAGAAGAGGCGGACGCAGAAGAAAAAAAGTCTGCGTTTTCTGTGGTAAAGAAAACAACGAAATCGATTACAAGGATGTAAACAAACTGAAGAGATATGTCTCTGAAAGAGGAAAAATCCTTCCGAGAAGAATCACAGGAAACTGTGCAAAACATCAGAGAGCTCTGACAGTAGCTATCAAGAGAGCACGTCACATCGCTCTTATGCCATACGTTCAGGACTAATCAAAATTTGAGAATATAAAGATTATAAAAAGAGCGGCGAACCTTTCTATAGCATGCAAGTGCTGTAGGAAGGTTTTTTTTGCTGGACAAAACAGTAAAAATATAGTAAAATTGAATAATCACAGGAGGGAAAATAAGGAGGAAACTATGAAAAAGAACGAAAAAAGAAAACTGTGGAAACAGGGGCTTGGAACAGCTCTTGTTTGTGGTCTTGCAGTAGCTGTGTTTCCGGCAGCGAAAGCAGACGCAGCAGACTTGCTGAAAGCAGGTCCGATCAACACGACAGCAGAGCATGTAACACAGAACCAGCCGTTTGCAGAGGGAACAGCGGGAAGTCAGTATTTCCGTATCCCGGCATTTATCGTTACGCAGAAGGGAAATCTTCTGGCAGCAGCGGATGCGAGATATTCTACAACCGGTGACGGCGGCGGACTGGATACGATCGCTTCTGTATCAACCGATAATGGTAAGACCTGGAATTATTCATTCCCGCTGTATTTTCCGGACAGCGATGGTTATATCGGCAATACGGCAACTACGATCATCGACCCGGCACTGGTACAGGGAAAAGACGGAGAAATTTATTGTATTGCCGATGTAAACCCAACCGGCGTAACGACAATGGGCGGTTATAAAGCTCCGGGAGAAGGAACCGGTTATGTTAAAGTAAACGGAAAAGATTATCTGGCAGTAACGGATAATTATGACAATGTAAACACACAGCCAAAAGATGACGATGCCACAACTTATGCTTATTATGTAGGGGACTGGGATGAGAACGGATATGCAAAAATTTTAAAACGATCCGATCATTCGGAAACAGGATATGGCGTGGATAAGTGGTACAACCTGTATAAAGTAGAAAATGGAGAGTATAAAGATACCCTGACACAGAAACAGGTTAATTCCAATACGGATATTCAGCAGAATATTTTCTATAAAGGATCTGCATTGCATGTATACAATACCGGATATATGATGTATGCAAAAACATACGATGATGGATTTACCTGGACAGATCCGGAAATCCTGAATCCACAGATCAAACGTCCGACAAAAGAGACAGCACTGCTGGTATCTCCGGGGCAGGGGGTACTGACTTCAGATGGTACGATCGTCATTCCATTCTATGATCATGGCGATGGGGAAGAAAATGCAAGCATTATCTGGTCTGATGATAATGGAAAAACATGGGAAAGATCCAATGACGTACCAGGAGCAGCCGCAGGTGGTTACTGGTCATCCGAAAGTGAAGTCGTAGAGCTTTCAGACGGAACATTGCGTATGTTCTTCAGAAGCGGACAGGGAGTGGTCTGCTATTCAGATGCCGTAAGAAATACATCCGGTGATTATGTATTTACAAAGCCGGTCAAGACAGGCGTTTCTTGTACATCAACCTGTAATGTGACAGCGATCAATTATTCTAAAACGATTGATGGAAAACAGGCAATCCTGGTAGCTGCCCCGGGCGGAAGTGGACGAGCAAACGGTAAAATATTTACATTTCTGGTAGAAGAAGACAAGATGCTGACTTTAAAAAACAGCTATTCAGTAAACAGTGGCACTTATCAGTATTCCTGTATGTCAGAGCTGAAAAACGGAACGGTAGGACTTCTCTGGGAAAATGGCGGAGGAAGCATACGCTATGATAATTATGATATCGCCCAGCTTGCGGCAGATGGTTATATAAATGATTTAGAGCTTGGCGTAGAACTTACCAGAAATGAAACTTATACAAGGTCTTACCAGGTGGCAGAAGAACATAAAACAGGTATTACGACGGAAGCAGATCAAAAGATTGCAGATGTAAATTATGCAAAAGTAGATGGTGTAGAAAAAGAAGTTGTGCCGATGTATGCACATATAGCAAACAATAATTCTGACCTGAGCAGTTTTGCAGCAAAAAATGATATATCACTGAATCTGACAGATGCAGAGTTTACCTTTACTTCAACCGGAACAGCAAATGTGTATGCAGTATATAATGAAAATAAAAAGGTATATCTCACCAATGAAAGCGGTGCAAATTCATTTTTCAGTGCAGCAGCAAAAAATAATATGCTGGTAACGCCGACAGATGGCAGTGATACTTTCCGTATCTGCAAAGAAAACGGAGAACGATATGTAATTTTCTATTATACAAACATGGACTTCAACGCAAACAGACTCTATAATGCAAGCTTTACAGCTGGAACCTATGAGGTGGTTCTGCTTGAGAAAAAGGACAAAGCAGAAGCAGGAGATATTGTTCCGGGATATCAGAGAGTATCAAAAGTTACTTCCGGTAAAAAATATCTGATCGCCAATATCTTTAATAAAGACAATAAAGACCATGTTATTGTTCTCTACCCAACGAATGGAACAGGAAATCAGACAAAACTTCTTGGAGCAGCAGAGAAACGAATAACACCGACGGAAGCAACCGTGACAATCAAAGCAAACGAGATCGGAAGAACCACAACGGTGATCGACGGTGTGACATACAATATCGTATGCGATGAGCCAGCAGCAGTAAATGATAAAGCGACCTTAAGTACCGATGCACAGGTTGCAGAGAGAACTTATCTGGAAAAAGATTATCCGGAAGGAACTTTTGCCAAGTCCGGTATCGCAGAGGCAATTGCAAAAGCAAAAGAAGTTGCACAGAAAGAAAAAGTAACCAAACTGGAAATCAAAGAAGCAGACCATGCTTTAAAGAAAGCACTGGGCAAACTCGATGAAGTAAAAGCCTCCGGCAAAACAGAAGTACAGACAAAGATTGCACAGGCGGCAGAAAAGAAAGAAGCAGATTATACAAAAGAAAGCTGGGCAAATTTTGCAAAAGCAAAAAGGGATGCAGAAATGGCATTTGCTTCTGAAACAGCAACCGCAAAACAGCTGAAAGATGCTGCAGATGCATTAGACATCGCCATGAAAGCACTGGAAGCAAAGAAACCGGATAATAATAACGACAACAACAACGGTAATAATGGAAATAACAACAGCCAGACCCCGGCGATCGGCAGCGTGATCGCAGATGCATCCGGTATCTTTAACTACAAAGTTACCGGAAATGATACGGTTGAAGTGAAAAACATGACTGCAAAAGGCAAAGCAAAGAGCAGCGTGAAAATCGCAAAAACCATCAAAGCAAACGGTAAAACTTATAAAGTAACCGCTATTGCAGCAAATGCCCTGAAAGGCAATAAAAAAGTAACTTCTGTAAGCATCGGCAGCAACGTAGAAAAGATCGGAAAGAAGGCATTTGCAAACTGCACGAAACTGAAAACCGTCACGGTAAACGGAAACAAACTGAAGACCATCGGAAAGAATGCTTTCTCTGGTGATAAGAACTTAAAGACCGTAAACCTGAAGAAAGTAAAAACGCTGAAAACCGTTGGAAAATCAGCATTCAAGGGCGTTTCAAAGAAGATAACGGTTAGAGTGCCAAAGAACAAAAAAGCAGCTTATGTAAGAATCTTCAAAAAAGGCGGGATCGCAGCAAGTAAGATTAAATAATGAAATGGCATAGAGCTTATCAGAATACGTAAAAGAAAAGTGTGCAAGACTCAGATTTTGATTCTGAATTTGCACACTTTTTATGTTATAATCTGAGTCAGAAAACAAAGGAGCAAAAACTGGATATCTGGGAAAAGAAAGGGAATGTATGAAGACAAATAGTGTTTCAGGAGAAAGAAAAGGGATTTTGGCAGCAGAAATATTGATTTGTATTCTTATACTGGCGTCAGCGACTGTTATATATACGAAAAAAAGAGAAGAAAATAAAAGTACGATCAGAGTGGCGGCAATTCTGGGATCGGAAAAAATTTCTTTTTGGGAGGAAGTAAGAAAAGGGTTACGTCAGGCTGCGAAAGAACAGGGAATTTTGCTGACAGAATATACACCGGAAGATGAGGCAAATTTTCCAGATCTGATTGAAAGTGCATACTATATGGATGTGAATGCGATAGCTATATGTATTTATGAATCGGATATGTGGGAAGAGTGTGAGCCGATTTTGAAAAAAATCAGAGAAAAAGGAATCAAGGTTATTGTAACAGATACGCCGCCAAAAACAGAAGATTACGATGCATATATTGGTCTGGATAATTATGCGGTTGGTCAGAAAATGGCGGAGAATATTTATGAAAATTATACAGAAGGTCAGAGTATCCTGATTCGTAAGCCAGCTTCTCAGGAAAATTTAGTTCTGGAACGCAGAAGAGAAGGATTTTATGACAAGTTAGAAGAATATGGATTAAAAGATCAAATTGTTTATATTCCTGATACAAATGATGAGATAGAGAGAATTAAAGAAGTAAAAGAATATTTACAGCAAGTAAAAAACTCTGCGGTTGTCGCAACTTTTACAACAAATACGACGACGGAGATGGCAGAGATTATTTATTCGGGAGAATATCAGAATAATATACGGCTGATTGGTTTTGGCGAAATAACAGATAAGGTAAAAAATTATATAGATGAAGGTATTATTGATATGTTTCTGGCACAGGACAATCAAAATATCGGATATAAGATCATTTATGCAGTTAACTCCTTATGTCAGGGGAAAGAATCACATGAGAAAAACTGGAATGTAGATCTACTGTCTTATGATGAATCAAAGGAAAATTAAAATGTGAAGAAGGGAGAGAGACGAAGTGAATCAATTGTTGCTTGTAGAAGATGAACCATTGGAAAGACAGGCATTAAAAATGGAGCTGGAAACAGGAGATTATGATATTTCGGAGATATATGAAGCATCAAATGGGCAGGAAGCCTTAGATTTATTTGAAGAAAAGCATCCGGACATTTTGATCGTGGATATTAATATTCCCGTTCTGTCAGGGCTTGATTTCATAGAACGAATTGTAAATTCCGAAGCAGAAAGTAAAATTTTGATCACAACTACATATGACCGTTCCAGGTATGTAAGAACTGCCATTTCGCTTGGAGTCACAGATTATCTTTTGAAGCCGATAGATTATGCAGAATTAAAAAAAGCAATTGAAAAATGTCAGCTTTTGCTGGAAGAAGAACGCAGACAGGAGCGAAAATTCGAGCAACTGTATTCCTATACCCAGCATCATGTTTTGGAGGATCTTCTGTCGGAGAAGCTAAAAGGAAAAGAGGAAGAACTTGCGGAAATCATGGATATCGGAAAAGAGGAAATATTATGCGGAAGCCTGGTGCTTTGTGATTTACAGACCGGACATTTTGAACAGGAGATTAAAAAATTGCTGATATCTGATTTTGCAGTTCTGAATGCATATGTAGATGGAATAGGAGTTGCGTTGATTCATCCAAGAAATATTTTTCTAAAAGAACAGGCACTTGCACGTATTCGTGCTTATCTGGCAATGCTTTTTAAAAATTTGCAGCTTTATGGAAAAGTACGCATGTTTTGTTGTGAACCGACAGACTGTTTTAAAAACCTACCGGAGAAATACAGAACGTTAAAGGCACAATTTGAAAAAGACAGGGAGAAAATGTGTATGTTGCCGGTCATGCCAAAAGGAGAACTTTGTGCAGGAGCAGAAAAACAAAAGCTTGGACAGAAATGGCTGAATAAACTGTACCAGAGAGATGCAGAAAGCCTGATCAGATCAATTAAACGTCGCATGAGCACAGAAAAGGCGTATTGGGAAGGTGTGGATTTGTTTTGCGAAGCCTTTCAGAAAATGGATGAGACCGTCAATCTGGTGGAAGTATTTCAATGCTTTGAACAGGAAAAACCGTATGATACTTTAAAACTATATCTTCAGAATTACTATGTGGGACATCGGATGGAAATAAAAAATCAGGAAGAAAGCCTGATGAAAGAACGTATTCGTTCTGTGCTGCAGTCCGGATTTACAAAAGATATCACACAGGCAGATGTGGCGGAAAAATTAGGTATGAATCCATCTTATTTCAGCACAATTTTTAAAAAAGAGATGGGAGCATCCTTTACCGAAGTACTAAATACCATGCGAATTGAAAAAGCAGTGGAACTGATCAGAAGCGGAGAGTGCAACACAAGTAAAATTGCAGAAGATTCCGGGTTTACCAATCGCAAGTATTTTTTGCAGGTTTTTAAAAAGTATATGAAACAATCCGTAAGAGAATATATGGGAGATTGGCAGGAATGAAAAAATATTCTTTAAAAAGAAGAGTCCTTTTTTTGATGGCAGGCTTTTGTGTCGGAGTCCTTTTGATAGGAATTGTAAATGCCGCTGCCGCATTTAAAGGGCGTTCACAGATGCAGAAGATGTATGAACTTTTTGCAATATATAATGATTACGATGATGCCATTGAGGAACTGAAGGAGACAACGGTGGATTATTTTATCCACGGAAGGGACAAAAATAAGAAAAAGGTGTTAAAAAAAGCCAGTTCTTTAAATGAAATGGCGGAAAAAATGCAGAATCTGGCAGAGCTTGCATGCAATGGACTTTATGAAAGAAACGAAACAGAATCAGATTATTACGCATTCTATGATTTGTGCAGTGTTTCAAAAGAATTTATTAACCGTGCAACGGCATACGCAGAACAAAAGGGAGAAGTAGATATACAGGATATCACGCATATGTCTGAAATTACATTACTTTTGCATGATATGCTTCAGGAACATGTGGAAAATATTGCGAATTCAAGTATTCTATTGAGTAAGAAAATCTGGCAGTTTCAAATCTGGGCAATTGTTATTATTTTTTCAGTGATGTTATTTTATACGATCAATATTTTATATCATTTGTTTCATCAGGTGCTTCAGCCGATTGTATTATTGACAGAAAAAATACAGCATTTCCATAAAGAAAGAGGACAGGCAAAAGAAGATGTTCCCATTACATCGTGTTATGAGGAATTGATGATTTTGTATGATGAGTATTCGAAAATGACAGGAACAATAGAAAAACAGATTGTGGAGCTGGAAGATAAAGCAAGGATAGCGGAGGAACTGCGAAAAAAGGAAACAGCTCTTGCAAATGCAGAGTTTTCACTTATGCAGTCTCTGATCAGTCCACACTTTCTTTATAATTGTCTGAGTACAATTTCTTCATTAGCAACCATTGAACATGCTACCAGAACGTATCGAGGTGCGGTGATGATTGCAAATTTTCTCCGGGAAGCTTTAAATAATGTAGGACAATATGTAACGGTGTGGGAAGAAATCAATTATACACAACATTATATAGAAATTCAGAAACTTCGCTTTGGTGATATCATACATTTTTCTGTTTTCTGTGATCCACAGTGTGCAAAAGTAAAAGTACCGGCGATTTTACTACAACCTCTTATAGAGAATGCAATTTCTCATGGAGTAAAACATATGGGACGTGGAGCAGAAATCCAGATTGGAGCAAAAACATTGCCGGATGGAATCGAACTGTATGTATGCGATAATGGGGCCGGAATATCAGAAGAAAAGCAGAAGGAACTGAAGGAAGTTCTGGAAAGCGATTATGCACCATCTCAAAAGGGCGTTGGACTTCGAAGTGTAGCATACAGGCTGAGAGATATTTATGGAGAAGATGCCAGTGTTCAGATTGAAAGTAAAAAGGGAGATACAAAAGTACATTTATATATCCAGGGAGAAAACAAAAACGTTTTTGAAGAAAGTACAGACTTGAAGCAGGGATAAAATTTTTAGATTTTTGCAGAGCAGACAGAGTTTTGGTGAAAAAAATCTGTCTGTTTTTTAATACATAAAAAGAGTGGAATGCTACATATATTGTAAAATTTATATAAAGATAGTAGGATAGTAACAACAAAAAATGATACTAATAAACAAATTAATGAAAAAGGAGGAAGACAATGAGTATCAAAAAAGTTGTAATCAAAATGATCTGCACAATGTGTTTGCTTATGGCAGTTATTGTGTGTCCGCGTGTGGCAGAGGCAGCGGAAACTTCGTTACAGGTGGGAGCAGCCGTTCGGGACATTACACCTACAAAAGAAAATGGGATGCTTCCGATGTCAACAGGACTTGCAAGACAGAATCTGGTAGATGTGATCGATCCGCTTCACGTTCGTGTGATCGCAGTGAACGACGGACAGAAAACAGCATTGATGGTAGTATGGGAAACGGGAGACAGTCCGGCACCGACAGAATTTGTGGATGATCTGGCAAAAGAAACCGGCGTAGAGCGAGAAGCGATTTTCTATTGTGCAACACATTCTCATGCAGTCCCGGATGCGATCAAAATGAGCACAACAGATCCGTGGATGGTATATGCACATGAGCAGATGCTTGCAGCGGCAAAAGAAGCAATTGCAAATCTGGAACCGGCATCGGTAGGAATCGGTTATACCAACAGTTATATTAATGTAAACAGAAATCGTGTATATTATAAAGAAGATGGTACACAGCAGCGAAGCCAGGGATACAATCCGGAGGGAACTTCTGATAAAACACTGGCAGTTGTTCGCTTTGACAGTAAAAAAACAGGTGAGCCGATTGCATTTATTGTAAACTATGCAGTGCATGGTGTTGTAATGTATGCAAATCATTATGTTGTAAATGAGGATGGTACCTATGGCGTTGGAGTCAGTGCAGATTTACCGGGATATGTATCGACCAGCATTGAAAATAGTTATGATGGTGCGGTAGCATTATGGATTAGTGGTGCAGCAGGAGATCAGAATCCGATCATTGGAAATGAGTATTTCGTTCCGGATACTACAACCGGAGAAAAACAGACAAAATATTTTTCAAAATCAGCAGTAGAAATTTTAGAGTACCTTGGTTCTGTACAGTATGCAGATGTTTTAAGAGCAAATGAAAATATCACAGAGATGAGCAGTGATGCAGCAATCAGTTATGGATTTGATGAAAAATATATTCCAGGTCCGACAGAGGAAAGTGACAAATTCAGAGCTTCTCTGCATCTGTTAAAATTTGGCGATATTGAATTGCTTGGTTCCAGCGGAGAGTTGTTCTGCCAGTATGGATTAACATTAAAAGAACAGTCTTCAGCAAAAAATACATTGGTGGTAAATAATGCAGCAACTTACAATGACGAATATCGTACTTATATGTGCACGGATGAAGACCTGGAAATCGGACAGGGTCAGGGCGTTAAAAAAGTATTTGCAAAAGGATATCTCAGTGACACGCTTGTAGAGCTGATGAACAATCTGGAAAATGAAAATCAGGGAAAAACAGCTGCAGATTATTATGAAAAAGGAAATACATTAAAAAATATCGATCAGAATTATGAAGCAGCTCTGGAACAGTTTGTACTGGGTGCGTCACAGGAAGCAACCGATGAAAATAAAGAAGCTGTTGCAAATTGTCTGGTACAGATTGGAGAATGTTGTGTTCGTCTTGGAAAAGGACCAAATGGAGAAACTCAGGATGCATTGAGAGAATACGTATTGGGATGCTGGGAAAAAGCAGGAGAACTTGGAAACGGAACCGGATATTTTGATCTTGCCCTTTCACATATTGGACTGGAAGTTCCAGGGGCAGGTTTTGCAACATGCCTTGGACTGGCAAATGACGAAGCAGACCAGAAAGCAGGTTTTGCGTATTTGCAGAAAGCTCTGGAACTGAACAATGGAAAAGCACTGAGATATATCGGTATCTGTTATGAAAATGGGTATGGTGTGGAGCAAAATTATGCAAAAGCATATGAATGTTACAGTAATACCCGCGGAGCAGATCTTTATATTGCAAGATATAAACTGTTTGGAATTGGCGGAGTAGAGCAGGATATCGAAAGTGCAATTGCCGGTCTGACAAAAAAAGCAGAAAGCATGAGCGGCGGCAATCGTACGGAAACTAAGACAGCAAGAATGATGCTGGCAGAATTATATTATACCGGATCATGCTCCGAAACACTGTATGACGGAACGGTTGTTACGGCAACAATTGATAAACTGGATAAAGAAACAGCATTGTGTTATCTGAAATATCATCAGGAAGAGTATAGTTTAAGCGATGCAGATATTCAGGCAATTGTTTCTGGTTTTGATATTAAAGTAACGGAAAAAGAAATTGAAGCATTAAAAAACGAGATTGCAGAACTGAAAAAAACAGTAAATGATCAGTCTTCAAAACTTCAGACAGCAGATCAGAATACAGCTGCTATCCAGAAAAAAACAGCAGAACTTGAGCAGAAAATCCAGAAACTCGAAGCAGAGAAGCAAAAATTAGAAGAAGCAGAATTTACAGGAGCAGCCGTAACTGTAAAGAAAACGACAGCAGGTACGAAAAAAATCAAAGTAACCTGGAAAAAATTAAATAGTGCCAAGGGATATGAAATCAGCTATGCATTAAAATCTAATTTCAAAGGTGCAAAAAAGGTTACCACAACAAAGACAAAAAAGACTCTTACAAAACTGAAAAGCGGCAAAAAATATTATGTGCGTGTTCGTGCATACAAGAATGTAAACGGTAAAAAAGTTTATACAAAATACAGTACAATACTTTCTGTAAAAGTCAAATAAGCAACAGACAGAAAGCAGAAAACTGTAAGCGGGGGGAAGCATAAAAATGTGCAGGCAGAGGAAAACTCAAAGCCTGCATATTTTTACATTAACAGCCTGTTAAAAACGGTCAGTTTCAGAAATCAGGCTGATGGTTGGTTTAATTAAAACTGCGTGGATCTGGATATTTATCAGGAGAAGTACTATATCCATTCTGATATTTAACGGTCATGTAAATTGTTTCATCGCCGTTTTCGATTTTTACATAGCAGACATTGTCCTTGTCGAATTTGTCGGTGATCTCTATTTTCTGATTTTTATAATAAATCCATACACTGCCATCATCGAGATATTCTACGTCCGGTGCGTTCAGTTCCTCCATAATTTCGTCTTCGGTCAGAGGACGTTCGTTTCCGTCTGCATCGAAGGCAACACCGCCTCCGCCTTGAGTGACGGTGTTTCCGTCGGTATCTTTGTATTCAAGAGAATAAGAACCGTTGTCGGTATTTAAATCGAGAGTGGCACTTGTCTGGTCACCGTGCATCCAAAGCTGGATAGTTCGCTGGATTCCGCCGACATTTGCTGCGTAAGCCGTTCCTGTTCCGCCAACGATCACGCAGACTGCGATTGCAGCCGCCGCAAGTTTCATTTTCTGCTGTTTTTTTAATTTTGCCATATATTTGACCTCCCCTTCAGAAATATCGGAGGTATGCAAAACCGAAAAGGCCTGTTTGTATTTTTCTTTATTCGTCATTTTCCCATTCCTCCTTCAGTGCTGTTTTCAGAAGAGAGCGTCCGCGTGACAGGCGTGTTTTTACGTTGCTTTCCGAGAGCTTTAAAATATCGGCGATTTCCCTGACGGAATAATCTTCATAATAAAATAAATGAATAACGATGCGATATTTTTCAGGAAGTTTCAGAACTTCCTCGAATAAATTCTCAGATTCCGGATTTTCAAAAGTTAACGTTTCTATATAATCCTCCAGCGAACGTCTGTTACGCCGCCAGAAAGCAAGCGTTGTATTTTTCGCTTTATTGATCACGATACGGATCAGCCACGCACGGATATGCTGCTCATCTTCAAAATCTTTGCTTGTCGTGTAATACTGGATCAATGTATCCTGAACAACATCTTCTGCATCTGCCTGATTTTTACAGATGTTAAAGGCGATGGCGTAGAGATTGTTCTGATAGCGTTCGATCAGTTCCTGTACAGGTTGTCTCATGAGTACTCCTAAAATATAAAATTTGATGTAACTGTTCAGAGCCAACCTCCAAAATGCTACGCATTTCGTCGGTGTGGCGTATCCGCCAAATAAAATTTCAAAAACAGTTTTAAAAATGCAAGCATTTTATACCTGTTTTTTGAAATTTTGCTTGGCTCTGAACAGTTACAATTTGATAACAATTCATTGCAGATTGAAGTATTTGCTGCCTGAATCGTAAAAATTGCAAGTCCTTGATCAAGGTGCTTTCAATTATAATACAAATCAGCAGGGAAAAAGGTTACAAAAAAGTATTTTCGTTTTTCAGAGAAAACGATATAATAGAAACAATATCTTTTTCATGTGTGAATGAAGGGGATAAATCTGTAAAAGAAAAGAGCCGGTGTACACGTTATGCTGGGTGTTACGATCGGAAACAATGTTGTGATCAGCGGCGGAAGTGTTGTCGTGAAAGATATTCCGGATAATGTGGTAGCAGTTGAAAATCCGGCGAAGGTGATCAAGACACTGGATGCAGAGAAGTTCAGAAAAGAACCTTCTGATTTACAGGAATAAGAATTTTTGATAAGATTAAGTCAGCAGAGAAAAGGGGATTTTCGGGGGAATTGATATGGGAATGTTTTTAAACAGTATTGAGCCATATGATAAATACAAAACAATTACGAAAGGTCTTTATTTTGTAGACAAAACAGAGCTGCTGGAAGAATTAATACCGGCTCTGGAACAGGAACAGAGATTTTTCTGTATCACAAGACCAAGGCGTTTTGGAAAAACGGTTATGGCGAATATGATAGCATCTTTTTTTGAAAAATCGGAGGGCGGTTCTGATATTTTTGACAGACTTAAAATTTCAGAATATCCAAAATATAAAGAGCATTTAAATAAACATGATGTGGTATATATTGATTTCAGTGAAATGCCGAAAGAATGTGATAGCTATAAAAAATATATTTCTCGCATTGAAGAGGGAATATATTATGATTTAAGAGAAAAATATTCGGATTTGTATTTAAAGCAGGAAGATGCTATATGGGATATTTTTTCGAAAATATTCAATGAAACAAAAAAGAAATTTATTTTTGTTATGGATGAATGGGATGCGGTATTTCACATGTCATTTATGACAGAAAAGAACAGAGAAGACTATCTGCTTTTTTTGAAATTATTATTAAAAGGACAGAGTTATGTTGAGCTTGCCTATATGACAGGGGTGTTGCCGATTGCAAAATATTCCGACGGATCGGAATTGAATATGTTTCTGGAATATAATATGGCAACACGTATTCGTTTCAGTGAGTATTTTGGATTTTCAGATGAAGAAGTAGATAAGTTGTATGAAAAATATCTTCAGAATACAAAAAAGCCTCAAATTGACCGAGAGGGCTTGAGGGAATGGTATGACGGTTATCACACAGCATCCGGTCAGAGATTGTATAATCCGCGTTCGGTTGTATGTGCATTGTCCGATAATCAGCTGTCAAATTACTGGGTCAGCTCAGGAAAATATGATTCCGTATTCAGCTATGTTAAAAACAATATAGATGACGTACAGGAAGATCTGGTTCTCATGTTTGCAGGAGAAAAAATACCATCGGGTATTGAGGAATATGCAGCAACGGCACAGCAGCTCGATACAAAGGAAGAAATATATTCGGCGATGGTTGTTTATGGATTATTGACGTATGATAATGGCTGCGTGTTTATTCCAAATAAAGAGTTACAGGGAAGCTATGCATCTATGATGAAAAAGGAAAAATCCCTGGGATATATATACAGACTTGCAAATATTTCTAATAAAATGTTACAGGCGACTTTAAATAAAGATACAGATACTATGGCTGAAATTTTGCAATATGCACATAATACGGAAACGCCAATCTTATCTTATAATAATGAGGTGGAATTATCGGCGATTGTAAATCTGGTTTATCTTTCTGCAAGAGATTTTTATAGGATAGAAAGAGAAGATAAAGCTGGAAAAGGATTTGTGGACTTTATTTTTTATCCTGTCAGATATGAAGATAAGGGCATCATATTGGAATTAAAAGTGGATCAGACACCAGAAGAAGCTATCAAACAGATTAAAGAAAAAGATTATATATTACGTTTCAAAGGAAAACTGGGAGAACACAGACAATACCCGCAAAATATTCTGGCAGTGGGGATTTCATATGATAAAATAACAAAAAAACATACCTGTAAAATAGAAGAATTATTAATAAATAGCTAAGTAAAAAAGGAAGAAAAAGTGAGGTATGAATCAGATTTATCGATATTATGGTAGTAACGGGAATTGATATAGATAATTGTTTTTTATGGTTGTGCCTTGAGTTAAAATAACATAAAACAGTTGATTATTTTAAAATTTATGCTATAATTTGGAAATGTAAATAACAGTCAGATATAAATGATAGGTTATAGAGTAATTATCGGACTGTTAGGAACGAATATTTGAAATAGAATAAGAAGCAGCTGGTGTCGCCGCAAGGCGGAGAATAGGGAAACAGGTGAAAGACCCGTGCGATCTCGTCACTGTAAACAGGAGTGCATTGCTTATTATGCCACTGAGATATCGGGAAGGCAGCAATGTGCGTTAAAACTGTAAGCCAGGAGACCTGCCAGACTGTGGTGCGGGGAATAGATATTCCAGGTCACGAGGATTGATTGTACCGAATTGAAATAGAAACAGCGAAGCCGAAGAAATTCTGGTTTGGCTGTTGTTATCCAGTATACAGTCCAACGACGTGTGTTCGTTGGATTTTCTTTTTCTCCCAAATCTTATTTGTTTCAAATAAAAGTATTATTTTGGGAGGAAAGGCAAATGAAGAAAAAACTGGTAACGATTTTATGTGTAACAACAATTACAGCATCTATGCTGGCAGGATGCGGAAGCAAAACAGCAGAGACAACTGCTCCGACAGAGACAACTGCAGTAACCGAGACAGCAGCAGCTACCGAAGCGGCAACAACCGAGGCAGCTTCTGAAACAGCAGCAGCTACGGAAGCAGAAGATGATCAGGCGGCAGCAGATAAAGTAGCAGCTCTGATCGATGCAATTTATGTTCAGGAAAGAAATGAGAACACAGACGAGCAGTGTAAAGAAGCAAAAGAAGCATGGGATGCTCTGACAGATGCTCAGAAAGAACTGGTTGAAGGCGAAGAAGCTGATCCGGATTATTTCGGAAGAGATACCGGTGATGCATCCAAAGATGATCCGCGCAATGGTGATGAGATTGGTGAAAACGAACTCCTGGTTGTAAGCTTTGGTACTTCTTTCAATGACAGCCGTGTTGCTGATATCAAAGGTATTGAAGATGCACTGCAGGCTGCAAATCCGGACTGGTCTGTAAGAAGAGCATTCACAGCACAGATCATTATCAATCACATCCAGGCTCGTGATGATGAGCACATCGACAACATGGATCAGGCTCTGGAACGTGCCGTAAATAATGGCGTTAAAAATCTGGTTATTCAGCCTACACATCTGATGCATGGTGCAGAGTATGACGAACTGATGGATGCCGTAGATGCATATAAAGATAAATTTGAATCTGTAAAAGTAGCAGAACCGCTGCTGGGTGAGGTCGGAGATGATGCAGATACTGTAAACGATGATAAAAAAGCAGTAGCAGAAGCAATCACTTCTGAAGCAGTAGCAACAGCAAATTATGATTCCCTGGATGCAGCAAAAGAAGATGGCGTTGCATTTGTATTTATGGGACATGGAACTTCTCATACAGCAAAAGTTTCTTACAGCCAGATGCAGGCTCAGATGAAAGAGCTTGGTTATGAAAATGTATTTATCGGAACCGTTGAAGGCGAACCGGAAGAGACAGCATGCGAAGAAGTGATCAAAGCTGTATCTGCAGCAGGATACAAAAAAGTAATCCTTCGTCCGCTGATGGTTGTTGCTGGAGATCATGCAAACAACGATATGGCAGGCGATGATGACGATTCTTGGAAGAGCCAGTTTGAGGCATCCGGAAAATTTGACAGCATTGATACACAGATCGCAGGTCTGGGTGAGATCAAAGCAATCCAGGATCTCTACGTTGCTCATACAGCAGATGCTATAAACGAGTAATAAGTAATACATGAGGTGTACCTCGCAGCAGGAATGTCAGAGGTATTCTTGAAAAAAGAAGCAAAATAGAAGGACAGGAACAAAAATGAAGAAAAGAATCATTACATTAGCAGGATTAATGGCACTTAGCTGTGCACTGGCAGTTGGCTGCGGAAACAGCACAAGCCAGACAGAAACACAGAGTGCTGCACAGACAGAGGCAGCTTCTGAAACACAGGTACAGACCGAAGAAACACAGGAGGCGGAGAGTGTAGCAGAAACGACCGCAGACACAGAGGCAACAGAAGCCGCTGCAACACTGGAAGATGGAACTTACACGGCTGATTTTAATACAGACAGCAGTATGTTCCAGGTCAATGAAATGTATGATGGAAAAGGAACTCTGACCGTAAAAGACGGAAAGATGACCATTCATATCACGCTGCGTTCTACAAACATTGTAAATCTGTATCCGGGACTTGCAGAGGATGCACAGAAAGATGGAGCAGAACTGCTGCAGCCGGTTGTGGAAACCGTAGATTATAATGACGGTGAACCGGCAGAAGAAGTGAATGCATTTGATGTTCCTGTTCCGGCTATCGATGAGGAATTTGATCTGGCACTGATCGGAACAAAAGGAAAATGGTATGACCATAAAGTCAGCGTTTCCAATCCGGTAAAAGCAGAAGAATAAAAAATATCAGATTTTGCGAAAAGCTGCTGCGATATGTATCTACATATTTTGCAGCAGCTTTTTATCTTGAAAAGGAGAAATCATGACAGCAGAGGAACTAAATTTAAAAGACGGTGAATACACCGCAGAAGTTACGATGGAAGGCGGAAGCGGAAGAGCAACGATCGATTCTCCGACTGACATTTCGGTAAAAGATGGAAAAGTAACAGCTGAGATTAAATGGAGCAGTTCACATTATGACTATATGCTGGTTGACGGTGAAAAATTTCTTCCGGTCAATACGGAAGGAAATTCTGTTTTTGAGGTTCCGGTTGCAGAATTTGATAAACCGATGACGGTAATGGCAGATACGACTGCGATGAGTGTACCGCATGAAATCGAATATACGCTGACCTTTGCATCAGACACCGTGACAGCGTCCGGCTCCGGATCAGGTATGAGTGGATCGGTAAATATCGCATTATGGATTGCAGTTGCAGTGGCTGTGTTCATACCGGCTGTTACCAGGATGAGACGAAAGGAAAAGAAATGAAGAAAATAATGGGGGTACTCGGTGTTGTATTCTGCCTGATGCTGGCAGGCTGTGCATCGCAAAAACAGGATACGATTGAAAAGCGAAATACTGATATCAGCAAGGATCTGACATACGACCACAGCATGGAACTGGAGTACGCAAAGATGTTTGCGGTGGATTATTATCAGAATGATTATGCACTTGTCACGATCGCAGATGACGGGAAATATCTGATCGTACCGGAAGGAGAATCTGTGCCGGAAGATATGGATAAGGATATCACGGTGCTGCAGCAGCCGATCCAGAATATTTATCTGGCGGCTTCGGCGGCGATGGATATGTTTGTGGCGACAGATGCACTGGATGCGGTTCGATTCAGCTCGTTGAAAGCAGATGGCTGGTACATAGAAGAGGCGAAAAAAGCCATGGAAGATGGGGATATTATTTATGCCGGGAAATATTCAGCCCCGGACTATGAGATGATATTGAATGAAAACTGTGGGCTTGCCATCGAGAATACCATGATTCTGCATACACCGGAAGTGAAAGAGCAGATGGAAAAATTTAATATTCCGGTTCTGGTCGATCATTCCAGCTATGAGACAAATCCGCTCGGACGTACTGAATGGGTCAAACTTTACGGGCTGCTGACCGGGCATGAAGATCAGGCAGAGCAGGCGTTTGATGCAGAAGCGAAAGCGTTTGAACAGGTGAGTGATCAGGATGCAACCGGAAAAACGGTGGCATTTTTCTATATCACGACAAATGGGGAAGCAAATGTGCGAAAAAGTGCGGATTATCTGCCGAAAATGATTGAACTTGCCGGCGGAAGCTATATTTTTGATGATCTAGGTGACGAGGAGGAAGCGACATCTACAGTTTCCCTTCAGATGGAAGAATTTTATGCCGGAGCAAAAGATGCAGACTATATTATTTATAATAGTACAATAGAAGGAGAATTGTCTTCTATGCAGGATCTTCTGGCAAAAAGCCCGCTGCTTGAGAAATTCAAAGCGGTGAAAGAAGGACATGTATACTGCACGACCAAGAATCTCTATCAGTCAACAATGGAACTTGGGACAATCACATCCGATATTCGAAAAATGCTGACCGGAGACGATGCAGACCTGACTTATCTGTATAAGGTGGAGTGATACGATGAAAAAAAGCAGATATGGTGCTGCATTTATCATTCTTGCAGCTTTATTATTTTTATTTTTGGTTTTGAATATATGCATAGGAAGTGTAAATATACCGGTTTCGGAGATACCGAAAATGCTGTGGGGAAATGGAGCGGATGAAACCTTTACGGATATTGTGATGGGAATCCGTTTTCCGAGAGCAATGGCAGCGGCAATCCTGGGCGGCGGGCTGGCATTGTCCGGATATCTTTTGCAGACTTTTTTTCATAATCCGATCGCCGGACCGTTTACACTGGGGATTTCCTCCGGAGCAAAACTGGTCGTGGCACTTGTCATGGTAGCTTCCCTTGGAAATGCCCTGCATTTAAGTTCCTGGGTGATGATCATGGCAGCTTTTGTTGGTTCCATGATCTGTATGGGATTTGTGATCCTGATGTCGAAAGTGACCGATCAGATGTCGATGCTGATCGTCAGCGGCGTTATGATCGGATATATCTGTTCTGCGATTACCGATTTTGTGGTAACATTTGCGGACGATGCCGATATTGTCAATCTGCATAACTGGTCAAAAGGAAGTTTTTCCGGGATTACCTGGGATAATGTAGTGATCATGGCGATCGTTGTCGGGATCACTTCGATCTGCGTTTTTCTGATGTCAAAACCGATCAGTGCCTATCAGATGGGAGAATCTTATGCCCAGAATATGGGACTGAATGTACAGCTGTTTCGCATACTGCTCGTGCTGTTATCCAGTATTCTGTCAGCCTGTGTGACAGCCTTTGCAGGACCGGTATCCTTTGTCGGAATTGCTGTTCCGCATCTGGTTAAAAATTTATTCGGCACCGCAAAACCGATCATCATGATACCCGCGTGTTTCCTTGGCGGATCTGTGTTCTGCCTGCTCTGTGACCTCTTGGCAAGAATCATGTTTGCTCCGACAGAACTTTCCATCAGTACGATCACAGCGGTATTTGGGGCACCGGTGGTAATCTATATTATGATTCACAGAAAAAAAGAAAAAGTGTGAAATCAGGAATCATGGAACAGTTCATGCAATGCATAAGGTATATCTTGCAGCAAGAATGTCAGAAATATTTTTGAAATAAGGCTACTGCAATCCCACTGGCTTTAGACGGTGGGTTAAGGTAGCCAAAAATCAGAAATTATAGTATACTCATGGCATGGGAACCTGGAAATCTAAAAACAGACACAAATACCTATTACAATATCACATTATTTTCGTCTGTAAATATAGAAAGAAATTACTGGTTTCGAGACAGATATCAGATGATATAAAGCAGTTTTCATATGAGATATGCCAAAGACACAGTGTTAT
>NZ_WQNP01000142.1:0-235 GCF_018783905.1 Ruminococcus sp. MCC718 | reverse complement strand
AAACGAAAGGGCAGTTAATGAAAAGTCTCCATACTGCTTTTTCGTTTGCACCACCTTCGATTCTTTCCTTAACGATTTGTATTTCTGTTTGTTTTAAAAATGGGCAACTCCGATTGGAATTGCCCACTCATTGCACTAATTATGCGATTTTTTCTTGCTTGCACCGATTTCTGCATCAATTGATGTAAGTTTGATGTAAATCGCTGTTTTTTTAGTTTTTTATCAAATGAAGTAC
>NZ_WQNP01000141.1:0-211 GCF_018783905.1 Ruminococcus sp. MCC718 | reverse complement strand
CGCAAACCTCACGACGGAAGCCTTGCTACCGTCAGAGCGATTTGTTTTCGAATTCATCATGGCTGTATTATTTTACGCACCATGTTTTACAATGCAGTTCGTCTGCACATTGCCAAAAGCTCCTGGCCTGTCAGTGAGTGCTTAAGCGAAAAGCTTTCTCAAGCCAAAATACAGAACATTAAAAAGCAGAAGTAAAGTAACGAAAATTTGC
>NZ_WQNP01000140.1:0-211 GCF_018783905.1 Ruminococcus sp. MCC718 | reverse complement strand
TTGCCGATTTTATCTGTCCGATAAAATTTCTATGCAGTTTTGCTTTTATTCCTTTTAATTTAGGCAGTTTTACTCTATTGTGCCCGAAATCTACTGTTATATTGCCATTCGTAAAATTTGTTGTATATGATTTATGATTATCGTGTTTACTCTTAAACTTCGGATAACCTGCGTGTTCCTTGAAAAACTTCTGGTATGCAGCATCCATGTT
>NZ_WQNP01000139.1:0-323 GCF_018783905.1 Ruminococcus sp. MCC718 | reverse complement strand
AAACTGGTGCGTGCTGGTAGAGCCATGAACGCCGGAGTCTATTTCGTGACACAATCCTCTGGGGACGTATCGAAAGAAAGTCTGAAAAATAACATCGGTTTAAAGTTTGCTTTCCGCTCCACAGATACCAATGAAATCAAGCAGACCTTAGAGTTTTTCGGGCTGGACAGTGAGGACGAAAACAACCAGAAACGGTTGAGGGATTTGGAGAACGGACAATGCTTAATGCAGGATTTATACGGGCGTGTCGGTGTGGTACAGATACACCCTGTCTTTGTAGAACTGCTCCATGCCTTTGATACCAGACCGCCGATAAAAAGTGA